>CAZZLK010000070.1:0-5858 GCA_964655195.1 uncultured bacterium | reverse complement strand
TTTTCATAGTTCCAGTAGTCTCATCTATCTTTACTTTATCTGTAGCCGGTACCTGCTTCACCAAAACGTATATATTCATATAACAAGACCTCTCTTATATAGTTTTTACTTTAGGTGACGTCCTCCCCTCAATAAATTGAGGGGGATTACTGCCCCTCGCGCTCCCCCACTTCTCTAAATGCAATTTTATCAGTTATACCCTGCTTTGTAAATTACTTTTTGGGTATAATATTGTTAATGAGAAAAGACCTTGCCCTTGTTTTATTTTACACAAGAGATAACAGGTATAGCTTTAACGCCCTCCTTGGTGCTATAGAGGGTAGTCTGTTTATTGAGATTCTGGATATATATCTTGCAGAGAGTCAGGCAGAATTACTTTGTAAATTAGAAGATATCATTGAAAAATACAGAAGAATTCTCCTGGCTTTTTCTTTCCTGACCCCTCAACTCTGGGACATATACAGAGTGGTAAGTCCTATAAGAGAAAAATTTAAAGACAGGGTAATTCTTATGGCTGGAGGACCTCATCCTACGGGGGACCCTGAGGGTACTCTCAGGATGGGTTTTGACCTTGTTATTAGAGGGGAAGGGGAAGAGACCATAATAGAGTTCCTGGAAAAGATTATTGGAGATGAAGATTATTTTAGCGTAAAAGGGCTCTCTCTACTAGACGAGAATGGAAATGCCTTTTCTACAGGACATAGAGAACCGATTAACCTCGACAGATATGTCCCTTTTTCTATTAGATATGGAAAGTTTAATCCGATAGAGATCTCAAGAGGTTGCCCCTTTGCCTGCCATTTCTGTCAGACTCCAAGGATATTTGGTACAAACCCCAGGCATAGGAGTGTTGAGAAGATCCTCGAATACGTTAAGATTATGAAGGATAGGGGTCTTACCGACATAAGGTTTATTGCTCCTTCGATCTTCTCCTACGGTTCTCTTGATGGAAAGACCATCAATCTGGAACTTCTAGAAACTCTCTTTAGAGAGGTAAGAGAGGTCATAGGTCCTGAGGGAAGGGTCTTTATTGGGACATTTCCATCTGAAATTAGACCTGAACAGGTAAAAGAAGAGACATTAGAGCTTATAAAGAAATATGGAAATAATAGAAACATAACTATTGGGGCACAATCTGGAAGCGATAGGATGTTAGAACTTATACATAGAGGTCATACTGTATCCGATGTCTATAATGCGGTCTCCACTGCCAGGAGATTGGGTTTCACTGTAAATGTGGACTTTATATTTGGATTACCATTTGAGACGGAAGAGGATATAGATGAGACGATAAAAGTTATTGAAGATCTGATAGATAATGATGTAAGGATTCATGCCCATTCATTCCTGCCATTGCCACAGACTCCATTGGCTAGATTTAAACCCAATCCGATATCAGCAAAATATAAGAAACTGCTGAACAGGATCTTACCTAAGGGACTTGTGTTTGGCTACTGGAGGGAACAGGAAGCCCTTGCTGATAAGATATACAGTTATCTTTCTTCACATTCTATTTAGTCTGGGAAAGTCAAGCTGACTGTATATATTATCAAAGTCAAAGTTTACTGCCTTCTCGCTGTATTTCTTGACAAGATTGAAGATGAAATCCTTTGCCAGATTGAGGAATTTGTCAGCTTTCTCTCTTTCGATAGGCTTAAAACCGTGGGCTAATATCGAATAATTTCTCGCAAAGAGAATCTTTTTTAGTTCTTCACTTCTATCGATCTCTGTGCCCAGTTTATCTTTTATTTCCATCAGTAATTTTGCCGAAGCCTCTAAACCTAGAGGTCTGCCATATTTATACCTCAAATCTTCAGGAAGTTTCTCTAGATTTATCTCCGATGCATCATATGAATTATTCTTTTTCTTATATAAATCCAGTTCTGCTATTCTAAATTGAAGTATATATTCAATCAGTCTGTACAGTCTGGCGACACAGTCGTCATATCTACCATCTAGAAATCTCCTCTCGGCATTTTTAAGGAGATCCAGCATCTTTTCCAGAGAGAATTGCTCATTGGCAAGTTTATAGAGTAATTCTTTATGCCTTTCTACTTTAGATTTTATCCCCAGAGTATTCAGTAGGCTTAATTCTTCTCTGGATAATCCTTTTAATATCTCAAATGCCTCTTTATGGTTGAATAGGTCCCAATTCATATAGGCGTCACAGAGTCTTATCAACAATTTTGCCTTTTCTCCGACATCATTCCCTTCATACATCTGGATAGCAGTTTCAAAGAGGTTTTTACCTGTCTCAAACATCCTCAAATTGAAGTATCTGACACCCTCCATATAGAGCCTCTTACTGTGAACTTGCGAAGGGTAGAAAGAGATGAATCTTTCAGTGCCAGGAATAACTCTTCCCGTCTCATCGCGTTTTCCAGTAATATATGAGATGAGATCTACATTATTTTCTATCGCAGAAAGGATAATTCCTGCAGACATAGCCTTGGTCCCGGATGTGTAGTCTACTATAGTATAGTTCCCATCCTGTTTATACCTTCCAATTACTTCGTCACACTTTTGTTTTATCAGTTCTATATCATTCTCATCTTCGAAGATTACTATCTCAAAGTCTTTATACTCCTCTTCGATAAAGGGAATGGTTTCCATCTTGCTTTTTTCTGTAGAGAAGAATATTACTCTGTCAGGATTATGGTTTCTGATACTCTTTAAGATAGCCCTGGCAATATCCTGTCTATCCCTACCTGTTCCCACTGTTATGAACATATAACGCATATTAGCTATTCTCCTTTTATCCTCTGGTTATTCCACAGCCTCCCAAAGGATAGTATCTCTCTCCTATCTTTACCACCCAGCGTGTAGAGGGATATAGACTGGGGTCAACATTTGCCCTTATTATCCTGAGTGTTTTGAGTGAGGCTTCAGGTATAAAATATCCAAGAGAGTTAAAATAGTAGGTCTTTCCAAACCCAATCGGTATATATAGAGTCTTATTCTGAGGATTTTTCAATACTCTCTGTATGTCAGTATAATAGTTTATAAGGTTATCTAGTACTTCCAATCCTTCCCTTCTGACATTCCGCAATCTTCCAAGTATTTCCAATTCTTTATCTACAAGCTTGGTAGAGTAATTCTTTAAAGCCATCCAGATATTATCTTCTTTAGATTTATCATCCAGGAAATTTTTCCAGTATTCAGGAATACCATCCTTTTCTGGGATTTTTACTATTATCTCGGTAAAAAACTCCTTCTTGCTTGGGATCGCTATAATATATTGATACAGCCCCTGATGTCTTTCCATCCTCTGCGTACTTTGGGGGAGTCTCTCTATCTTATACAGCATTAGTTCAGAGAATGGGATGCTGTCTGTATCTCTTATAATTATATACCTCATTACGTCTGTATCCATTCTTCTGCCTTCTACCCTCAATATATCTTCTCCAGCATATGTACCACTTTTATTCAACAATTCTTTCTGTTTATCTTTATCATTCTCCAGATAGTAGAATAACAGGGCGTTTCTGATTATTCCTTTTAATGTGCTTCCCGGTATATATGCCCTTTCGCCGGATAGAATAGGGAGATAGATATTTCTTCGCCTTCTTTCGTCTATATCGCTCCTTATCTTTATAGAATATCTTGTTACCTGATTTATGTCGATCTTTCTTATCCTTAAGAAGTCAGCTATGGTCTTATTATCGCTGACTATGAGTGAAGAAAATTCGTTTATTACTTCCCTGGGGTCCTGAAACTGGCTTTCGATTATACCTATCAGTTTTGCCTTATCAATAATCCTCAACTCTCTATTCTTAGAGTCAACTATACATTCAGCGACATTGGATATCTCTTCTCCGCTCCTAATCAAAGTAGGGGTTATAGTACTTATTCTGATCTTCATATCTTATCCCCTTCCTTATGAGAATTTGAAACCAAGAGATTTCCCATAAGATATCACCCTCATATCTCTTCTAGGAGATACATCTATGTTCTCTCCGAGATAAGGAGATTTTACTAGTGCCCCTTCCCTTATCTTAAAGTGGGTCTTCTTTCTGAGTCCGGTAGGTTTTTGATAATATATAAAACCATCCCTTTTAACGAGCTGATAATAAATCAGATTATCCACCTCTTCTCTTTTGGGGAAGGTAAGTGAGAGTGTAACCTCAAAATCTCCTCTATCTGGTATATCCATCTCTTCTGTTTGATAGGAGTCAAATATGCCCTTACCGGTAGTTCTTTCTCCACCAATCCCTTCTTCTATAAATAGATTCAATACTGGAATAAATATACTGTTTAATTCGTCGTCTTTTGCTTTTAGGAAATATAAAAATGGAACCAGTTCTTTATTCAGAGATGTTTTTATCGGGTAGAGCTCCAAGTTTTCCTGAAAGTAAAGGTTAGGCTCCTGAGGGTCTCTCGAGAGAGAGACCTTTGGTTCCAGTAAAGTATCCATAAAATTAATCTCTTCTCCTATCTCTGCAAATTCAGGCACTGTAACCAGAATCCTTGAATTCAAAAATTTAAACTTTTCCGGTGAGATGAACTCTATCACCATTTTTTCTCTATCAAAGCCTTTTATAAGTTCTTTGAATGCCTCCAGTGATATCCATTGTATCTTTTTGTACTTTTTATGTTCAAGCTCTACAGATTCTTCTGGTTTAAGGGGGATTTCTGGCATTGGTAAGAAGAGAATATCTCTGGAGGTTCCTCTCAGCCCGGGAAAGACCGAAGATAGAAGTATCTTCTTTTCAAAGATATCAAATCTTTTTTCCCCTAGTAGTTTTATAAGTACATCACTGAGGGCAGAGAAAAGGGTATCTGAATGAATGATATTAGAGGTCCTATCCATCCTTCTTAACCCTATATGTAATAAGATAGGTCCATCTTTAAAGAGCTTAATAACTTCTACTCTCATTTCTAGTTCACCCTTAGGTTATTATCTACTTTCTTAGATAGTTCTGTAATATCTATTCCGCTGAGATCTTTAGCTTCTGTTTCTATAGTGGTCCTTTTATTGTCCTTTATATAGCTCTCTATGTTTTTTACATAAAACGCCAGATTATCAAATCTTATGTGTCCGTATCCTCTTGTTCCACTGCCTCCGAGATATTCATCTTCAAGAAGCCTTAAACCTTCTATAAATAACTTTATGAGAGATTCTATATTATCATTCTCATAAAAACTTATACTGCTTAAAAATCTGAACCTAGCTTTAGCAGGTACCCTCTCCATAATTCTTGGATTTGCCTTACCCGTAATCCTGTCTATAATATTCTCTGTTTTCTCTTCTGTATATGTAATGTCTTCGATATTATCTTTCAGAACCTCCTTTATGAAGTGCTCCTTATCCAGATATGAGTCCCTTATTATAAGACGCGAGATGGTTTTATTGTCTTCAGAGTGAGCGCCAAATAGCAGGCATACATCACATTTTCCACATCCACAGGGGTCCCCTGGTTTTCTCTCAGGTTTAGCCCCATATTTTCTCTCCAGAAGACATCTAACTTTCCCCTTTATAGAAGAGCCGGGTATGTATGGAATTCCTTTAACTGTTTTTATTACAGGATTATCCAGTCCTCCGATCTCTCCTGACTCTTTTGAACCACCTATATGGAGTCCTGTAAGAAGGACTATATCGCCTTCAATAAACAGTTTCCCGATAAATTTTTCCATAATCTTCCCTCCTTAGCTCTTCTTTTCATAGTATTTTTGATATGCTACAAGGGCTTCGGCAAATTTCTTTATATTGTATATATGCTCATCATTCTTCGCCCTTTCTATTACGTCCTTAAATATGATGTATATCTTCCCTAACTCATTCTTTGATCTTGCAGAGGTCTCTCTTCCAACCATATAAGCAAGGTATGGAATCTGAAGGAGTAGCTGGTCCAGTCTGT
>CAZZLK010000069.1:0-4258 GCA_964655195.1 uncultured bacterium | reverse complement strand
ATAAAGTTTTCCGTCATATACGTATCTCTTCTCCATCGGAATATTCTGCACATTAAATAATGAGATCTGTTTAGTCTGATTATTCTTTATCGTCGTCTTCCTGTTTAAGGAATACATATGGTATTCGAAGAAGCTCTTCTCTTCAAACTGTGGCTGAGCTTCAGCCATATAAGCCATCTTGGGTAATGCTTCTACATAATCTCTTTCTTCTAATTTTATCTCTCCTGCGATAAGTTTTATATTTGCGGAATTGTAGTCTGCTCCTGATCTATTATCTATCGTTACCCAGCTGTTAAGAGAGAGCGTCTTTTCGTCTTTGGAGAGATTTGCCACGTAATCTGCCCTCCAGTTTATGCCCCTGGTGAGGTAACTGAGCTCAATGAGATGCTCATCTTTATCCTGGCTTTCTACCTCCCAGACCAGGGTAGGCTTTGTGATTAATCCTTCGGGGAGTTGTGGAAACTCTATATCCCTTATATTCTCTCTGTCTACCATATAGATAGGTCCAGTTATCTTATTATGGGCTATAATGATCTGTCTACTATCATAACTCAAGAGATATCCTTGATACACATTGTTATCTCTGGTTATTATCCTTATCTCCTGGTCTATGTATTTACTCAGAAGTTTGTCTGAGCTTACCAGGTCATATTCAAAATTCTGCTCTATTATTCTGCACCTTGCGGGATCGGTGAGAGATTTAAAGTGAACACTTGTAGCATCAATCTTAGATGCAACATCCGTCACTTTAATAATATTTCTTCCTTTTTCTAGGCTTATTGTCCTGAGGTCTCTTACCAGAGCGATGTCTTGATTGTAGATAGTTATATCAAGTCCTCTCTGAGGCATCTCATTTGCTATCGAGAAGCTCCCTAAAAAGGAAAGTAAAACTACTAAAATCACAGCAATAATATTCATAATCTTTCCTCCCTTATCAGATTTTTCCACTTTAGTATACCACTAATTCTAGAGAATTTATACCAATATCCGGTAGTCTGATTCTTTTATAGTTCTCTTGTGGCGAGATTCTGAGATAAATTCTCTGATACATTCTGCCAATTTCCTTATCCCCTCTTCTATCTTTTCTTCTGATATCTGTGCAAAGCTGAGTCTTAAACCTTCTGAAAGGCGAGCTTCTGGTAGAAAGATATCTCCAGGTACAAATGTAATCCCCCTTCCTATCGCTCTATAGTAAAGTTCTCTAGAACTGAGACCTTTCGGTAGATTTAACCATATATACAAACCTCCCTTGGGGAGTGTATAGCTTACCTCTTCTGGCATATATTTATTTAAACTTTCAAGCATCATCTTCCATCTTTTTGAAAATATATTTCGTATCCTTGCTATGTGGGTATCGAACTCACCTTTAGTCAAGATTATATTAAGTGCTTTCTGTATCAGACTAGAAGAAGATATATCTGAGAAGTACTTTGCTTCTGAGATTCTACTCCGATACTCTTTTGGAGAGACGATAAAACCCAATCTTAAACCAGGCATCAGGATTTTAGAGAAGCTTCTCAGATAAAAGACCCTTTCATTTTTATCCAAGGCTTTCAGAGGCTGAACTCTTTCTAGGTAGTAAAGTTCATTGAGATGGTCATCTTCTAGAATATAAAAATCAAATCTTTCTGCCAGATTCAAAATCTCCTCTTTCTTCTCTTTCGAATAAGAATAACCTGTAGGATTTTGAAAACTTGACATTACGTATAGAAGTTTTGGAGGCTTCAACTTCAGCTTGAACTTTAACTCATCCATATCTATCCCATCTTCTTTTATAGGGATCTCTATTATTCTGGCAGATCTGGATCTAAAGGCAGATATGGCTCCAGTATATGTTGGACTTTCTATATATACCACATCTTGATAATCAAGGAGAGTTTTTGCCACTATCTCGATTCCTTGCTGTCCTCCTGATACTATGTAGATATCTTCTATATCTACATCTATTCCAAGGGGAACCAGCAGTAATCTGTTAATAGAATCTCTAAGGGGTCTATAACCTTCACTCTCTCCATAATCAAATGCGTATCCCTTTTCTTCATCTAATACCTTAACTATGGCTGATTTAAATTCCTCTGCAGGGAAGAGTTCTGGAGATAAAGATGCACTGGCAAAGTCATATTCTATACCCTGTGTGATCGCTTCTGTTTCTGCTTCGGTCCTTTTATGAATCACATAAGTCCCGCTTCCAACTCTGGATCTTATATAGTTTTCCTTTTCTAGCAGATTGTAAGCATTTATTACAGTGACAGGATTTACATTTAAATTTTTTGCCAGTTTCCTTATGGGAGGAAGCCTTTCTCCCTCTTCTAGGATCCCCCTGTCTATCAGTCTTACTATCTCTTGGTATAGCTGTAAGTAGAGAGGTCTTTTGGACTCTTTATCTAAATGTATCGATACAAATTTTTCCATCTTTCTCTCCTGTTTATCCTTTATTTAGACTTGACATAATAAATTCAATATGCTATTCCTATAGCAAAGTGTATCAGATATCCTTACAAATTGTTTCGATACATTATTATATCATAAGCTTTAGAAAGGAGGAAGATATTATGGAAGTATTAAAAGGAACAGACAAAGTAAAGAGAGGACTTGCTCAGATGTTAAAGGGTGGAGTGATTATGGATGTAACAAATGCAGAGCAGGCTGAGATAGCAGAAGAGGCAGGAGCTGTTGCTGTAATGGCTTTAGAGAGGGTACCAGCTGACATACGGGCTCAGGGCGGCGTGGCAAGGATGGCAGATCCTAAAAAGATAAGAGAGATTATGTCGGCGGTAAGTATTCCAGTTATGGCTAAAGTAAGGATTGGTCACTTTGTAGAAGCTCAAATTCTTGAAGCCTTAGGGATTGATTTTATTGATGAAAGTGAGGTCTTGACTCCAGCAGATGAGAAGTACCACATAAATAAACACCTTTTTAAGGTACCATTCGTATGTGGGGCTAGAGATTTGGGAGAGGCTTTGAGAAGAATAGCTGAAGGCGCTGCTATGATAAGAACAAAAGGGGAAGCAGGAACCGGAAATGTAGTTGAAGCTGTGAGACATATGAGACAGATTATGGATGAGATAAGGTCCCTCTCTTCTATCCCAGAGGAAGAATTAGTGGCAAAGGCGAAAGAGTTGGGAGCCCCTTTAGAATTGGTAGCTGAGACTAGAAGATTAGGCAGACTACCTGTAGTGAATTTTGCTGCTGGTGGTATCGCTACCCCTGCTGATGCCGCTTTAATGATGCATCTAGGGGCCGATGGAGTTTTTGTGGGTTCTGGCATTTTTAAGTCGGGAAATCCTAAGAAGAGGGCAGAAGCCATAGTTCTTGCTGTAACTTATTATGATGATCCTCATATTTTAGCTGAAGTTTCAGAAGATCTAGGAGAGCCAATGTTAGGAATAGATGTCAGAAAATTAGAGGAAAAAGAGCTGCTACAGGTAAGGGGGTGGTGAGAGATGAGAATAGGAGTATTGGCTATCCAGGGGTCTGTAATAGAGCACAAGGAGATGCTCAATAGACTTGGTGTCGAAAGTATTCTAGTAAAGAGACCTGAAGAGCTTGATAGAGTAGATGGACTTATTCTTCCTGGAGGAGAGAGTACCACATTCTTAAAAATTCTCGAAGGTAGAGGATTATTTAAAAGACTTAGAGAGAAGATTCAGCGAGGGCTTCCTGTACTTGCGACATGTGCCGGTGTTATACTCCTAGCTAAAGATATTGAGAATTATCCCGAACAGAAGACCTTAGGGGTTTTAGATATCACCGTCTCCCGCAATGCCTATGGAAGTCAGAGAGAAAGCTTTGTTACCTATATAGATATTCCTGTTATAGGAGAGGATCGTTTTGAGGCTATCTTTATTAGGGCGCCACAGATAAGAAGGGTTGGAGAAGGCGTAAAGGTTCACTCGCACTTTGATGGCAATCCAGTGTTCGTAGAAAAGGACAATATTATTGGACTAACATTTCATCCGGAGCTAACAGAAGATATAAGAATTCATAAGTACTTCATTAAGAGGTGCACGGGGTCTACTTCTCTCCAGCCCTTCTAGATGGCGGTAAATAAGGAACAGGGATAAACTCTACCGATGGTCTTCTCTGAGAAGTCTGAGGATATAGGTCCATCAGTTCATAGACCTCTGGAGGAACCTGATCGGTAACCGGCAGACCCAGTTCTTTGGCTTCTTCATATGTTATGGGATAGTCATGGGTCCATCTCCCCTCGCTTAACGTCTTTGCTAACTCTTTAGCTTTTTCTTCCGGCATCTTATCT
>CAZZLK010000068.1:0-4753 GCA_964655195.1 uncultured bacterium | reverse complement strand
AGAGATACTGGCTTTTTCATACCTTTGGAATCATCCTCTTATACTCGTCCTGCATAAATGGGGAGGAGATGATAAAGTCTGCAGATGCAAGATTGGTTGCTATCGGAATATTCCAGACTGTTGCAATCCTAAGGAGAGCTTTTATATCAGGGTCATGGGGGAGTGGCTCAAGCGGATCCCAGAAGAATACAAGAATATCTATCTTCCCCTCCGCTATCATTGCCCCGATCTGCTGATCTCCACCTAAAGGACCACTTTTGACCTTAGTGATACTAAAGCCAAGCTCCTCCAAGAGCCTTCCCGTTGTGGCAGTAGCATAGAGTTTATGCTGGATAAGTAAATCCCTATTATTCTTTGCCCAATTTAACAACTCTTCTTTCTTGTTATCATGTGCTATAAGGGCGATTCTCTTTTTACTATTCATATTGATGGTTATATATTCCATTATTCCTTTCTCTCCTCTAGATACTTCTTAAATAACTCCGGTATCTCTTTACCTATACCTATAAGGTGGACCTCGGTAAGCGATGTCTTTCTGGATTTAATGTACTCTAATATAGTTTCTACTATGATCTTTGTTCCGAACTCCTGGGGAAAACCAAATATACCGCAACTAACAGCGGGGATACTTATACTCTTTATACCCTTTTCGCCTGCTATGTCCAGTACACTTGTAATAGCAGATCTGAGCTTATTCTCTTCATCTCCCTCTCCCCATCTTGGACCGACCGTATGTATCACATATCTGGCTTTTAATGAACCAGCAGATGTTATGGTAGCTTTACCAACAGGGAGAGGCCCATAGGTCTTTATATAATTATTACTCTCTTCCTGTATGATCCATCCTCCTTTTCTTACAATAGCGCCTGCCACTCCCCCTCCATGGTGAAGGTAGCTGTTAGCAGGATTCACTATACACTCCACATCCTCTTCTGTTATATCCCCTTCTATAACTTTGATCTTTATCCCATCCACATCTTTTTCCAGTATAACCCTATTCATCAATAACCCTCCCGCTAGAAGAATAAAGAGAGTCTCCTTAAGGCATTTATCTCTTCCCTCTGACCCAGCTTAGCCCTTTTTATGGCTTTCTCCAGTATATCAATGGAAGTGTCGTACAACTTTCTATCCACAGGATACGGATGTCCATCCTTACCACCATGGGCAAAACTGAACCTTGCCGGGTCTTTAAAACTCGGCGGTTGTCCATAGACCAGCTCACTTATGAGTGATAAAGCCCTCAGTGTCTTGGCACCTACCCCTTTATACAATAACAGACTCTGAAAATCTGGAGGCGGATTCTGGTAAGTCTCTAAAAGGATACTTTTTAGATTCTGTGGCTTTATCTCACTAACACCTATAGGGTGATGCGATGGAAGATGAAGTATAACCTTTTCCCAGTCTTTTACAACTCTATCTGGTGCCTCTCTACTCAGTTGTGTTATCGTTTTTCTTGTACCCTCGCTATCCTTAGCTACAAGATTTAATACGAGGTCTTCAAATTTTTCGCTGCATATCGCCTTATGAGGTTCATTTACAAAATCCTTCACCTCTTCTCCAAGCCAGTGGTATCTTCGGGCATACCTGTTATCAGGATTCATACCTTGCTGTATAACACACCAGTTACCATCCTTTGTAAAGACCAGGAGATGATAGTAAAGTTGATAACCGTCCTGGATTGCATTGTTGTCTATCCTTGCTACAAGTCTACTTAAGTTTATCCATCTTTCCCCATCGAAGTCTGATTTATCTGCCATTCTTCTGATCTCATCAGGAGTGTGCAGGGCAGTTCTTCCCTTTCCACCAGCTATAAAGATGCCTGCTTCTAACGATATCTCCTTTAAACCCTCTTTGAGAGCTCCGCCTGTGGTGGTTGTAAGACCACTTGAGTGCCAGTCAAAGCCAAGTATGCATCCAAGTGCCTGAAACCAGTATGGATCCGACAGGTTTCTTATGAGGTCGTTAACCCTTCCCTCAATGAGGAACAAAAGCACTATCTCCCTGGCTAGCCTCTTCATCCTTTGGAATAGCCAGCTAGGAGCTTTTCCATTATGTAGGGGTAACTCTGCCAATCTCCTCTGCATAAATCTTCCACCCAATATATGCTATAATTTTAGCATAAGATTACTATTTTTACACAGTTTTAGACTTAGGAGATGAGGAGATTATGAAAAGAGTACTGATTATAGGAAATGGTGTCTCTGGAATAAATGTTGCGAATAATCTGAGAAAATCGGACAAAGGTATTGAGATAGAGATATTTACCGATGAGTCTTACCATTACTATCCCCGGCCCAAACTTATAGACCTACTGGCAGATAAGATCACCCTGGAGGAGATATTTTTCTATAGAGAAAGCTGGTATAGAGAAAACAACATAAATGTAAATCTGAGATCTCCTGTAAATGAGATACTCCCGGATGAGAAAATGATAGTCTTGGCTGATGGAAAGACCTTCACTTACGATGTCCTTGTACTTGCCAATGGAGCTAAGCCTTCGCTTCCGCCTATAGATGGGGTTGATAAATCCGGGGTTTTCAGTATCAGGTGGCTGGATGATGTTTTGAATCTTAAAGAAAGGGTAAAGAAGTCTGGAGAGGTGGTAGTTATAGGGGGAGGACTCCTTGGTCTGGAGATAGCCTCTGCCATACAGTACTCTGGTGTCAAGGTGAAGGTCATAGAAATACTGCAATGGCTTTTACCCAGACAGTTGGATGAGATTGGAGGAAATCTTTTAAAAAAGATACTAGAGGCTAGAGGCTTAGAGATCTATGTGAACTCGGCAACCGAAAAGATCATCGGGAATGGCGAAGCTAGCGGAGTAATAACAAAAGATGGGAGAGAGTTCAGATGTAACACTATTGTTGTCTCTGCGGGGATAAAGAGTAATGTAGAGCTTGCAAAAAACTGTGGACTTAATACTAATAGGGGGGTCATAGTGGATAATTATCTCAAGACTTCTAGAGATAATATATATGCCCTTGGAGATGTGGCGGAATGGGAGGGAAGGATATACGGTATAATACCTCCAGCGCTGGATCAGGCTAAGGTGGTAGCCAGTAATATCCTGGGTGAAATGGTAGAGTATAAAGGGACTGTTCCATCTAATATATTAAAAGTAGCCGGTATAGATCTCTTCTCAATAGGAACTATAGATAAGACAGAGGGTTATGAGGTCATCTCGTCCCTTGATAAGGATAGAGGGATCTATAAAAAATTTGTTATAGATGGTAATAGGATTGTAGGGGCTATACTCTTGGGAGATAGGAGAAACGCCGTATATATAGAGAGGGTAGTAAAGGAAGGTAGAGATATCTCTAGGTATAAAAAAGATATACTCTCCGATGATTTTGACTGGAGAAGACTGTAGTTTGTCGGGTGTATTGAAAAGGTATATTTATTCTGGTATACTTATTTATGATATCGGGGCGTAGCGCAGGTTGGTTAGCGCACCTGCTTGGGGTGCAGGAGGTCGAAGGTTCGAGTCCTTTCGCCCCGACCATCTTTTTATGTTGGAGGACGAACTGTATTGATAGATACTAAGCATTATGATGTAATTATAGTTGGCTCTGGTCCTGCAGGTATATTTTCTGCGTATGAGTTGACGAAACTCGCTCCTGGCATCAGGATTCTTCTCGTTGAGAAAGGTAAGCTTCTGGAAAAGAGGATATGCCCTTCTCGGATAAATGGTGACCTCTGTTATCACTGTATCCCCTGCAGTATAATGAGTGGCTGGGGTGGAGCAGGTGCCTTCAGTGATGGAAAGCTTACCTTTTCTCCGGAGGTTGGGGGAAGACTCAACGAGTATATAACCTCTGAAGAGTTTAAAGAGATTGCTGACTATGTGGATAACGTCTATCTAGACTTTGGTGCTCCTAGCGAAGTATTTGGGGTAGACGAAGATAAGATCGATGATATCAGCAGGAGATCAGCTAAAGCTGGATTGAGACTTATACCAGCCAGGATCAGACACTTAGGGACAGAGATATGCAAGGAGGTCCTGGCGAGATTTTACAGTTATCTCTCCTCAAAGATAGACATCATTAATGAGACACAGGTGGAGAGTCTTATAGTAGACAACGGCCAAGTAAAGGGCGTAATTACAAGTGCTGGAGAGATATATGGAGACTATGTAATAGTGGCACCTGGCAGGGATGGTGCAGATTGGTTAATAGGAGAACTGAGGAGACTCGGTTTAGATATAATTAGAAATCCTGTAGATGTAGGGGTAAGGGTTGAGATACCGGCGGTAATAATGGAGGAGCTTACAGATGTTTTATATGAACCAAAGTTAGAGTTCTATTCCAAATCTTTCGATGATAGGGTTAGAACATTCTGTATGAACCCTTACGGAGAGGTCATCACAGAGCATAGTGATGGAGTGATTACCGTTAATGGCCATAGCTATAGGGATAAAAAGACTGAGAATACTAACTTTGCTATACTTATAAGTACAACATTTACTGAACCTTTTAAAGAACCAATAGCCTACGCCAAGTATATAGCTAGACTTGCCAATCTTCTTGGTGGAGGAGTTATAGTACAGAGACTGGGAGATCTACTTTCAGGTAGAAGGTCTACCGAAGAAAGGATCAGAAAGGGTATAGTAAAGCCTACACTACAGTCTGCTACCCCTGGTGATCTCAGCTTTGTATTACCATACAGACATCTCACGGGGATTTTAGAGATGTTGAAAGCCCTTGATGAGCTTACCCCTGGTGTATATTCCAGGTATACACTTCTCTATGGGGTA
>CAZZLK010000067.1:0-11481 GCA_964655195.1 uncultured bacterium | reverse complement strand
TAAGAGTATCTCCATCGATAAGACCTCTTTTGTTAAGCTCATTCAAAACTGCCATAACACCACCAGCCCTGTGAAGGTCTACCACATAGTAAGGTCCCACAGGACTTAAATGACACAAATACGGAGTTCTATCAGCGATGTCATTTATCTCGTCAAAGTCCAATCCTATACCTACTTCATTAGCAATAGCTGTAAGGTGTAAGATCGTGTTGGTCGAACAACCCAAAGCCATATCTAAGGCTATTCCATTTAGAAATGCTGACTTAGTGAGAATTCTATTTGGTGTAATGCCCTCTTTAACGAGTTTTACTATCATCCTTCCCGTAGCTTTGGCTATTCTGATTCTTTCCGCCTCAACTGCTGGAATAGTACCATTCCCAGGAAGTGCCATCCCGATAGCCTCAGAGAGACAATTCATAGAATTTGCTGTGAACATCCCTGCGCATGAACCACATCCGGGACAGACAGAATATTCTAATTCTTTCAGATACTCTATATCCTTCTTACCACTAGAGACAGCTCCTACTGCCTCAAATATTGTAGAAAGATCTACTCTTCTCCCATTATACTCTCCTGGTAGCATAGGTCCACCACTGACCATTATGGATGGGATGTTCACCCTTGCCAGCCCCATAAGCATTCCAGGAATAATCTTGTCACAATTTGGTATAGCTACAAGTCCATCAAACCTATAAGCTTCAGCCAATGATTCGACACTATCAGCAATGAGTTCCCTAGACGGAAGGGAAAAACACATTCCACTGTGATTCATAGCTATTCCGTCACATATCCCTATTGTCTCACACTCAAATGGAACCCCTCCTGCCTCTCTTATACCGGCTTTCACAGCTTCAGCAATCCTTAACAGATGTATATGACCTGGTATTATCTCCGAATAGCTATTTATCACCCCTATAAAGGGTCTGTCTAGCTCTTCATCATCTATTCCCAGTGCTTTTAAAAGTGACCTGTGGGGAGCTCTCTCTATCCCTTTCTTTATCTCTTCACTACGCATATCATCAACTCCTTTTTGGGTTATTAAAAAAGCTTTCCTTCCACAGCAAACCTGCTAGGGACGGAAAGCCTTCCGTGGTACCACCCTAATTGGCTTTTAAGCCCACTCTTTATTCTATAACGGGAACTCCCGGGATAAGCTACTAATACTTCACCTATCCAGCTCCGAGGCGAGTTCACCTTAAACGGCTACTACTCCTCTTCACAGCCTTTTCAGTATCTATCCTGTATTGTTTAGAGATGATATCAGAAGAAGCTACATAAGTCAAGTAAATATCCAAAGAATAAAATCTTATACCCTACATATTTATCGACTCCGAAGGTTAGCCCTACCAACAGAGAACAGATAAGTACTCAAATCTTCATAAGCCAAATCTAAAGTCCTCTTTAAGATCACTATAGAGTTTCCTGTATAGAGGATATAGATCCTCGTAAACTTTTACCCAATCATCTTCCGGTTCTGTTATATCTGTTATCTTTACTATGCTCTCTCCAGCCTCAACAACACTGGTAAAGTAGCCTGTTCCTACTGCACTCAAAAGGGCAGAACCAAATGCAGCCCCTTCAGTAACATTTATGGTTGCAACTGGAAGCTTAAAGATACTGGCTAATATCTTCCTCCATAATGGACTTCTGGCTCCTCCTCCAGATATCTTTACTATATCTGGCTTTACACCAAGCTCTTTCAGGATATTAAGGGAATCATTCAACCCGAAGGAGATCCCCTCTATAATGGCTCTAACAAAATGAGCTCTACTGTGATTCAAGCCTATGCCAAAGAATACTCCTCTGGCAAAAGGATCGGGATGGGGGCACCTTTCTCCTGTGAGATAGGGAAGGAATAGAAGTCTTTCTGAACCAGGTCGTACCCTTCCAGCTTCTTCTGTAAGTATCTCATATGGGTCTTTATTCAGGAGTCTGGCTATACTGACCTCCATCTCTCCAAAGGTATCCCTATACCATCTTAAAGACCCCCCGGCGGAGAGCATAACCCCCATTATATGCCACATACCAGGAACTGCATGACAGAACGTATGTGTCCTTAATTTAGGATCTACAAAAACCTTATCTATAGCCGAGAAGACAACCCCTGAGGTGCCAAGAGTCACTGATGTATCATATGGATGAACTATTCCCATCCCCACCGCCTGCGCTGCCTGATCTCCTCCCCCTCCAACTACTGGTATACCCTCCTTTAATCCTGTCTCCTCTGCAACTTCTCTGGTAACATACCCTGTTATTTCAGGACTCTCATAGCATTTTGGGAATAACTCTGGTGAAAGTTCCATTGCATCCATCATCTCTTGAGACCATCTCCTGTCCTTTACGTTAAATAGGGCAGTTCCGGATGCATCTGAGACTTCTGTAGCATATTCTCCTGTAAGCTTAAACCTTATAAAATCTTTTGGAAGCAAGATCTTCCTTACCCTTTTAAAATTCTCCGGTTCATTCTTCTTCAACCAGATTATCTTGGGGAGCGTAAAACCGGTGAGAACAGGATTGGCGATCCAATTCACAGCTTGATCTCCAAATCTCTCCATAATCTCTTCTACTTCTCTATATGTACGCTGGTCATTCCAGAGAATACAAGGTCTTATAACATCTCCAGACTCGTCCAAAAAGACAGAACCGTGCATCTGTCCTGTAAGTCCTATACCCTTTATCTCTCCAGGATTTATCCTCCTAATAGCCTTTTTTATTGCACTCTGAGTGGCTGACCACCACTCCTGTGGATCCTGCTCCGTCCACCCTGGTTGAGGAGTATAAAGAGGATACTCTTCTTCCCCCTTACTCACAACATCTCCCTTTACATCTATCAGAAGGACCTTAACTCCACTTGTACCAAGATCTATACCCATAAAGAACATATCTTTAAAAACCTCCTTCCAGTGTAATATATACTCTGCCGGGATATCCACTTTCCAATGGTTTTGATATTCCCAATCCTACCTTGAGAGGTAAAATTCCATATTCTAGTTGGGTAGAAAGACTTATCTCTCCACCAATACAACTTCTAACTCTAGAGGCAGAGATATCGTTTCCAGCCAATCCAGTCTCCAGATAAAGCCTTCCATTAATATCTTCAAGAAAAATTTCTCCAAGCTTCAGTCCTCTGTATATCTTTACAATAGGCTTATCCACCCAGATACTTCCGGTAAAAGCCAAAGAACCTCTATCTACCCCTGACGCATATCCATGAAGGATAAATGTACCTTCATTACCACCCAGACTAAAACTATCAGGTACGTTACTGATCCCCAGTGTTAGTTTTAAACCAAATGCTGGCTGAAGCATCCCTGGTCTACTTATCCTTCCCTCCCAGGTACCTACAGTACCAACCGAACTCGTATTAGGGTTTAAGCTAAATTCTGTATAAAGAAGAGCATCCTTCCTCAATACAAAGCTATCATTTCCATCTAGATTGCTATAATTCCACTGTCCAAAGAGTCTATAGTCTGCACCATTTTTGGCTAAGCCTACATAGAGGTCTTCAACATTGAAAAGGGAGACTTTAAGGGGAAAATAGACATACAGTCTCTCTATATCTTTATAACCATCATACTCTAAATCTAGATTCAAGGTAAGATCATATAGTCTTCTAGAATAGCTTATAGAAAAGATTGGCAGATTATTAGAGATATCGTATAGAAAGATAGCATAATATCTATTAAACTCCAGATAATCCTGTCCGTAGGTAAAGAAACCCAGGGGTAAAGGAATCCAGAATTTTGGGAGCATATAATCTAAGGATCTATAATCCTTTGTAATATAGGAAACGATCTTCTCTTCTTTACCATTCTCTTCAATATTCTCTTTTACTATCTTTACCTCCTGCCAATTACTCGGTTTGTAATCTGTAGCGTATAGATCATAACCCTCATAACTATACCCTAAAAAGATAATCCTGTCTTTAGAAATGACTGGTTCAAATGCTCCACCGAAAAGATTAGTTATCCTGTAAAACCTTCCTTCTAGCATATCGTATGCGTAGAGGTTATAAACACCGGTCCTATCGGAAGAGAATAAGATGTATCTACCGTCAGGGGAAAAGATTGGAGAACTATCGGTTGCTTTATCAGAGGTTAACTGAGTAAGTATCATCCTGTCTAAGTCTATTATGTAGATATCCTGATATCCGCCGGCTCTCCAGATAGATAGAGCAAGGGACTTTCTATCTGGAGAGATAGAGAAGCTCTTTATCTGAATATCTCTAGAAAATGATAAGAAGTTCGATATATCTCCTGTGTTTATGTTCATCATTGCTATGTCCACCTTGTCTGCATTATTTCTAAGGAACAGGATGGAATCGTCAGAGAGAAACACAGGATTATAAGCCCTAAGTCCTCTGGTAAGTTTTCTCTCTTTTCCGTTTTCGAGCTCTACTCTATAAAGATCAAGGTAAAGGTTAAATATATCAGTATAGTCTATCTTAGAGTAGATCAGATATCTCTTATCTGGAGATATAGCAGGTCTGCCATATATAACTCCTTTAACCAGAAACTTATCCGTTTTATTGTCCAAGTCAAACTGTCTAAGCCCGGGGACATAATAGGGGTTGGAGAAGGAGTATATGATAAAGGACCCATCACAAGATACAGCTGGACCAGAAGTCCTGTATCCCCATTTTGTAAGTCTTTCTGTAGGGGTGACGCCTCTTTCTTTTATCTCTTCCATCTGTCTTTCATATTTTGATGTAATATACTCTTTCCACTCCCTCCATAGAGTCTTATAATCTATTCCTAGCGCCTCCTTTATAGCTAGATCTGGTCCCATAAGTACCGGTAAGTAGGAGCTGGTGAGTTCACTTATCTTTCTCAACTTATCCTCTCCGTATCTCTCTGCTATATATCTAAAGATACTCCCTCCATAAAGATATACAGCGGTTCCTGAGGGCCAGGTTCCTAAGGAACTATAACTACTTACCTGGTCGGGGTCTAAAAGTCTATTGCTTCTATACATCTCTCTGAGATACATATCAAACAGCGTATCATTTCCTCTACCACCAGAGGCATAATAAGTTTCTGCATAGACTGTGTAACCTTCGATCATCCAGTATGGAAGGAACTGATTGGGCAGAATAATCCTTCCAAAGAGATTTCTCGAGAATTTATTGATCCCTTTTACCTGATCCAGATGGAGTATATGCATATACTCATGGGTAATTACAAGTCTGAGCCAAGAGTCAAACTTACTCCCAATCTCCAATTCACCTGGATTTACTAACCAAATTCTTATAGACTTATCTAATGGATTAGTCGATCCATTGGTAAAATCACTATTATCCAGAAGGATAATGGCAGTCTTATCTCTAGAGGAAGGCTCTATAAATTTAGAAAGATTCGTATGTGTTTCTTCTGCTATTAATACCGCTTCCTTTGCTATATCCTCAAAACCCTCAGGATAAATAACGATAAAGTGGGTACTCTCTATGACCTTCCAGTGGTAAGAAGGATTTATATACTGGGCATAGCTCAAGCCTGGAAGTATGATAAAAAGGATAAGAATAAGAGACAGAAATCTCAGATTCACCTTCATTTTACTCCAGCATCCTTTCTATTGATCTTAAAGCCTTTACCCTTATCTCATCAGGGACAATAATTCTATACTCATCCTTTTCTAAAGAATTCAGCACCTTTTCCAGAGTTATCTTTTTCATATTTATACAGATCGTATCCTTTCTCACAGGGAAGAATCTCTTCTCAGGATTCTCCTTTTCCATCCTGTATATAATTCCGGATTCTGTTCCAATAATAAACTCTTCAGCATCTGTCTCCTTCACATATCTAAGCATACCAGAAGTACTCCTTACAGCATCGGCTATATCCGTAACCTCCGGAGGACATTCAGGATGAACTACAACCTTCGCCCTAGGGTGTTCCTGTTTCATACGAATAATATCATCCGCTCTCATCATAGCATGGATAGGACAATACCCCTGCCATAAAATGAGCCTCTTACCTGTCATCTTCGAAACATAAGTTCCAAGATATTTATCTGGAACAAAGATTATCTCTTTAGCATCAAGTCTCTTCACTATATCCACTGCATTTGCAGATGTACAGCATATATCTGATTCTGCCTTCACCTCTGCACTACTGTTAACATAACAAACTACCTTAGCACCTGGATGCTCCTCTTTTAATCTCCTCAG
This sequence comes from uncultured bacterium, assembly GCA_964655195.1. GTDB lineage: Bacteria > DUMJ01 > DUMJ01 > DUMJ01 > DUMJ01 > DUMJ01. The sequence goes on along the minus strand of CAZZLK010000067.1, from coordinate 5,315 downwards.
CTGACTGGCAGTAATCATATCTGCCATCGGGCATCCTGCAAGAGGATCTGGCATTAGAACCACTTTATCCGGAGAAAGTATATAAGCAGTCTCTGCCATAAAGTGAACACCACAGAATACGATGACCCTTGAAGAAAGTCTAGATGCAGTTCTACTTAGCTCTAAAGAATCTCCAACAAAATCAGCTATATCCTGAATCTCAGGTCTGGTATAGTTGTGAGCAAGTATAACTGCATCCTTTTTTTGAGCTAACTCTTTTATCTTTTCTACAATCTCTAAACTGGACATCTCTAGCCTCCTAGTTAGAGTCTCTGGCTAGCCAAAGTATATCTGCTAATCTATTCTTTTTTATACGGATAGCCCTCTGAGGACATAGTTCATGACAGCAGTAACAGGAGATACACTTCTTATAGTCTATTAACATCCTATCACCAGCTTTGCTGATAGCCCCTCTGGGACAGCTTCTAAGACATATCTCACATCTTACACATTTTGTATCATCTATCTCAGGATATATCTTGATAAGCTTTACCAATCTTCTAGAAAGTAAACTCAGTAATGGGGAGGATATCCTTTCCATAATATTGTAGACAGTAGTTACTTTCTTCACGTCAGAGCCAAAGAGTTCTTGCAACTTGCTACCAAAGAGTTCTATGTCTTCTAGATTAGAAACTCCAAGTCCTATCTCTCCTGCTATCCTTGTAGTGTATATCTCATCGGGTGTATAACCCAGCATCCAGCCTCCGATAGCATCCACCGCTACTCCATCATAACCCATCAAAACCTTATTGAACCTTTTAGGGATACCTCCAGAAGGACCATCTCCCTCCATACCCTCTATAGCATCGACAATATTGAGTGCTGGACTTACAGTACGGTATATCTCTACCAAAAGCCTTGAAAATTCTCTTGGGCTTGGCGCTATCGAATGAAACTTAGACTTATTAAATCCAGGTATAGTCCCAAACGTATTCTTTATAGCACATGTCATCAGAGTAAAGTTATGGGTCTTAAGTTTTGGTAAGTTTACTATGTAATCCACATCCTTTATAACCTTACTCAAAGGTATTGTAGGGACTACGCCACCAGGATTTTCCACCTCAACTATTCCCTCTTTAGAAAAATTTACAAGCTTGAATCCCTTCTTCTCAGCTAGAGATGAAATCCCTGTCCTTCTATAAAGATTATCTATATCTGATAATGCATTTCCCGGACTATCTCCAATTAAGACCTCCTTTGCTCCAAAGTCTAACAGGACCTCACCTACTGCTTCTACCAAGGCAGGATGAGTTGTTACCGCATAATGGGGCTCAGCAGGCATAAGGAGATTTGGTTTTAAAAGAACACGTCTGTTTTTTACTTCAGGTCTTCCTATAAAATCAAATCCTCTAAGAATGACTGTCTTTATTACATCCTTATCGTACTGTTGACATTCCAATACCGCTACTTTAGAACCCATCTTATATCCTCCCAGGATCTCTACCTCATTGAGATCTTACAGTCTTCTGCCACACCTCCAAGAAGCGTATATGTGGTGGGTGCGGTCTGTAGTATAGAACCAGGAACCAGGGTATTTACCGGTCCGTAGGCAACTAACCTTGCTATAAATCTCTGCCAGGAAATCCCTCCACCAAGATATCCATCGAGCCAAAAACTCCTTTCTTTTGCTCCCAATATCTGTGCAGGGCCTATCGTCGCCGCCTTTGGTGGTACCCAAGACCAGTCACCCGAAAATGAATGCAGGGCATTCTGCATTATTGTCATAGGGTGAAGTTCCACTATTCTTGGTCCTGCCTTCTTGTAACTTTCTAGGTCGTCCCCAAATTCATAACCCAGATGAGCTTCCCAGAAGGCTATATGGCCACACCAGCCTATACCTCCATAGCAGACATCCGCACCACCTAGGTCTTCTATCATCTTTCCATAATCTTTAAGTACATCAGAAGTTGGGAAATGAATCTGAGACATTGGTGGTCTTAATTCTTCATCTATAAGCCCCCAAAAGTTTTCCATCATTGCCCTTTGAAATGAACCCTCCCAACTCATAGGAGCGGTATTCCCATCCTGGTCGGCATATTCATCCATATTGAAAGAATGGACATGTTTACAGGACAATCTTAACTCATTTATTATTCTGGCAGCTATAGGATACTGCGGCATAGGACCGACTGGAAAGATAACAACAAGTCTTTTCCCAGCCTCTAGGGATTCCTTTATTCTCCTTACAATATCTAGCGCAAACTCCAGATAGAACTGTCCAGGTTCTTCTATTATCCTTATCTTAAAATCGGGATTTGGATGATTTGGTAAATCCTCTTTCCTTATCCTTCTTACACGTTCACAAACTTCCTTATCTCTAAACGGCAAAAATGAAGCCAAATCATAGTTAAACGAACTCATCTTACTTCTCCTCCTTCCTTATTATGGTAAAAGTCTCCTAGGGGTTATTCTCCCCCAGACCTGATATTGTCTAAATCCTTCGGCATATGTTACTCCACACTGGACGCCTCTAAACTTTGAAAGGGTCTTCATAAAATCTACATAATCTATATGGTCATGGTCTCTCAACCATATATACTGAGACTGATGACAGAGGAGCATCTTCTCTTTTATCTCCATCTCCTCTGTAATATCAACATATTCAGTAGGTAAGAAATTAATCCCAGCCAACGTGTCCATAAAAAAGATCGGAGGAATAATGTTATGAGGAGGGAATTCGGTCTTAAAGTGGGGAAGAGTAGCTGTAAAGCTTGCATCTATTATAAGTTTAGAGGTATTAATATGGTCAGACATATAATCCTCTGGATAATGGGTTATGATAATATCTGGCTTTGCTTTTCTTATAATGTCAACCGCTACTCTCTTGGCATCTTCATTTATAAAAAGTTCAAGGTCTGGAAACCCTCCAGATATAACCTCAGCTCCTATGAGTTCTGCCGATTTCCTAGCTTCTTCAGCTCTTATCTTAGAGAGCTCTTCAGGTGGAATAGTGAAGTGTCCCTTGTCCCCCTTACACATATGTGCCATAATTACAGTGTGCCCCTGTTTACTGTACTTAGCTAGAGTTCCTGCACACAAAAGCTCCAAATCATCCGGATGAGCACCAACTGCTAGGATTCTCATCTCCTTAACCACCTACTTTCTTCAAGTATTCTTTAATACCTAAAATTATAATACTATATGCCTCTCTTTGTCTATGATATAATTTATCTGTCCATTAAGTTTTTAACCTGAAGAGGCTGAAGTTGAAGAAGGATGCTGGTACTATAACTGGCATAGAAGCCAGTCCAGATGAAGTTACAGGATTAAGTAACGATGCTCTAAAGAGTAATATATTAAAATTGGCTATCCCTGCCACCCTAGAACAGATACTTATTATGGTGGTAGGTGTAGTATCTACCATATTTATGGGAAGAATCGGTAAAGAGGCACTTTCTGCGGTAGGACTTATCAATATACTTACCAATTTTATACTTGCCCTATTCACTGCTTTATCCACAGGAAGCACAGTCCTCGTTGCAAGACTAATAGGAGAAAAGAATCTGAAAGGAGCTAGAGAGGCTGTAAAACAGTCATTAGCTATAGCTATTGTCTCTTCTACATTTGTAACTATACTATGCTATATCTCTGCCGATAGAATAATCAATCTCCTCTTTTCCCAAGCAGATAGAGAAGTGATCAGACTGGCTCTGATATATTTCAGAATCACCTTGTACTCCTTCCCACTCCTGTTAATCAATACTATAGTAAGTGGTGTACTTAGAGGAGCAGGTGACACTAAAACTCCAATGAAGGTTGCTTATGTAGTTAATATTATCAATGTTATCCTGAGTCCTGTACTTATATTTGGGGTACATACATATCTTTTAACTATAAGACCTCTAGGACTTGTAGGAGCCGGGATTGCGATCTCCATAGCCAGGGCTATAGGCGGTATAGCAATACTTATTGCTTTATTAAGGAATAAGATTATACCTACGGAATTTATAAAAGGGTTTTCTTTTAACTTTGCCATTATAAAGAGAATGCTTAGGGTGGGAATTCCTGCCGCTTTAGAACAATTTATTATGCAGGGAGGATTCTTATTACTTCAGATGATAATATCGGGAATGGGAACAGTAGCCATAGCTGTATATCAGATAGGAATGTCCATAAATTCCATCTCTTTTATGCCTGTATGGGGTTTTTCTATGGCAGCCACAACTTTAGTAGGACAGAGTCTCGGAGCGTTAAAATCTGATCTGGCAGAGGAGTATGTAAAGAGAATCTTGAAAATGAGCCTGATCCTTATATGCATCCTTGGTAGTATGAACTTCAGCCTTTCAAGACAGCTTGTATCAATTTATTCATCAGACCCCGAGATAATAAGGATAGGGAATTTTGCTATTAAGATACTATCCCTTTCCCTCCCTTTCCTCTGTTTAGTGTCGGTGATCTCTTCTTCGCTTAGAGGGGCAGGCGACATCATATATGTAACTATAACCACATTTATAGGTATCTGGGGATTTCGAATTACACTGGCTATGCTATTTAATAGGCTCTTCAATCTAAACATATACGGAGTATGGATAGCGGTGTGTATAGATTTTGCTATAAGGGGTCTACTTTATCTAGCTAGATTCAGAAGAGGTAGATGGAAAAATGCTGTAGTGTAGTTAATCCCACTTGATAGACCTTACATCTTCTAGTTTTTGAATCTCACTTAACATCGACGAGGGTTCAAATTTCTCGGGAGAGGCAACCTGTAAAGTTATATCTGCAATATCTTCTGCTATCTGAAGTTTTATATCTACAATGTCCACATTATAAGAGCCAAGTACCTTACCTATATCTCCAATAAGTCCAGGTCTATTTTTTGCCCTTATATTGAGGATCTTCCCTCTTCCATGGCCAAGTACCTTACCCTCTAAGGATTTTAAAAAGACCAGTATTACGTAGACAGCTAGCGTGGAGATAATTGCAGGGAAATATTTTCCTGCCCCTATAGCTACACCAACTCCACCCATAAACCACATACTTACTGCAGTAGTGATACCCCTTACAATATGTTGTCCTTCTCTAAATACTACTATTCCACCCAGTACTCCCAAGCTAGAAACTATCTGCGCCGCTATTCTACCAGGGTCCGAGCCTTGAAGAGTTGTAGATACTATAGTGATAAGTGTAGCACCAAGGCAGATAATAATGTAGGTTCTCAACCCTGCTGGTTTATTTACCGTCTCTCTTTCCCAGCCTATTATCCCACCAAGAAGGATCGCCAGGATAAACTTCAATGTAACTTCTATGTAATCCAAGGTCTAACTCCTCCTCATACA
>CAZZLK010000066.1:0-11844 GCA_964655195.1 uncultured bacterium | reverse complement strand
CCGATACTGTGGACACTTGCATAAGGTCTTAAAAATGTTGGGGCTATTATATCCCCAAGAAAGTTGAGTCTGGTTTCCTGCGACATAGCTATACCATTATAGTATCTTCCAAATTTATTCAGCATCTCCACCTTATCGAGTTTTCCCATTATTTGAAGCTTATTAATATCCTGAGGCATATATCCACCGTTGGCGAGTATAACGGTAAGATTAGAGAGAAATCCTATAAGGGCAATCTTCATCCCTCTATATCTCAAATTTAAAATTATTACAGTAAGTAACATAAGAAGAGATAAGATATAGAGATACGGAGTCAAGTATCGATAACTAGAGTGAAAGAACCTTTCACTAAATATGATTATCTGTATAACAAGACCTGAAATAATGAGGGGGAAACCTCGGAATGGCTTCTTCTCAATACCATCTATACCTCTATTAATTATTATGGCAATTATTGAACATATACCAATTACTAATATATAGAGCATTCATACCCCTTACTGCAGTTAACTACAGGATATTCTAACATAATCTTCTCAATCAGGAAACCTTACTCCCCAATATTACAGTAAAACCTGCAGACGTAAAGAATCCTTCCTTAGGGGCTTCAACCTCTTTTATACTATCAGGCTCTTGAAATAAGGTAGAGACGATCTCTTCTATCTTAAATCCAGAGCCTGAAAGAAATCTTTCTATCTCTTCGAGAGAGTAAAAATTTGCATACTTATAAAATCTGTGTCCCTCTTCTTTCTTCTTCATATAAAGTCTTCCCCAGGGACTATCTCTTAAAACTAATCCCAGAACAACCTTTCCCTCAGGCTTCAAGATACGATTAGCCTCCTTTAAGACAGCTATTGGAGACTCAACAAAACAGAGGGTTACTATAAGAAAAACTGTACCAAAAGATCTCTCTTTAAAGAACTGTTCTTCTCCTTTAACCTGATAGACCTTTATCCCTCGCTTCTCTGCCATCTTTAAAAGTTCTAAAGATGGATCTATACCAACCTCAATACCTAGAGCCTGGGCAAAGCGTCCACTACCTACCCCTATCTCAAGCCATGGTTTAGGAAGTAGATGCAAGACCTTTCTAAGGGCAAGTATCTCTGTCTCAAATATAAGTTTTCCCTCCTTATCAAACCAGGAATCGTACTCTTCAGCTAACAAATCAAAAGGGCTAAAATAACTCACCGTATCCTCCATTCTAAAATATCTCAGTTAATTATTATAACAAGAAATCTATAAGAAGTATAAAGATAATCGATACTCTTTCTGCTATTTACAAAAAGAATTTTATCTGTTAAAATAGAGTAGGCTGGGCCGCTAGCTCAGTGGTAGAGCACCTGACTTTTAATCAGGGTGTCACAGGTTCGATCCCTGTGCGGCTCACCAAAGTGCCCCCATCGTCTAGAGGCCTAGGACACGGCCCTTTCAAGGCCGAGACAGGGATTCGAATTCCCTTGGGGGCACCAGAGTAATATATAATAATTCTGAATATCAGGCGATGGAGCTCGCCTTTACTGCCTGAATTAGGCTGATAGCTCCTACAGGACGAGAGTTCTGTAGGAGCTTTTTTGTTAGTAATTGCATAGAAGAGGGTGAAAAATGAGTATAAGAACCAATGCATATTATGAGTTATTAGATGCAATGAAAGAGAGGGGTTGTCCTTTATGTTGTCTCTTAGAGATGTTTACCGAGAGATATATAGATAATCTGCTCTATGAAAATGTAAATGACACCAATCTAAGAACAAAGTTAGTGACATCTGGAGGATTTTGCAAGGAACATTCTCAAAAGATCCTAAGATTTGGCTATAAAGGATACGCCCTGGGTATCTCTATACTCTACAAAGACCTCGTAGATACATTCATTAGAGACTTGAACAGAGGATCTCTAACTCCAAATAGAAGTTGTATTATATGTGAAGCTACGAAAAATCTAGAGGATAGATTGATAGAAGAGTTGATAAAAGATATAAAAGAGTACGAGTTCTATCAGGCGTATAGAAATTCTAGTGGACTCTGTATGACTCATCTATCCAGAGTCTTATCTCTCTCTAAAGATAAAGAGACCAAGGATATCTTTTTAGAAATCTCAGCCTTGAAGCTTAAAGAGATCTCAGATCAGCTTTCAGAATTTATAAGGAAACAGGACTATAGATTTAGGGAGGAAACGATAGGGACAGAGGGGGATAGCTGGATAAGAGCGATAGAGATACTAAAACTGAGATAGGAGGTAATAAGATTGGGTGAAATAGTTGCGGTTGGTATAGGAGGTTTTGTCGGAGCAGTGATGAGGTATATAGTTTCTCAGTGGATTAAAATGAATCTTGGGGAGAGATTCCCATTTGTAAGTCTTGTTATAAATGTGACTGGTTGTTTTCTCGCAGGGATATCTTTAGCTATATTCAGTAAGAGACTGCAGATTCCTGATATAACTAAGACCATTATTATAGTTGGATTTCTCGGGGCATTTACCACTTTTTCAGCCTTCGGTATAGAAACTATAAATTACCTTAAGGCAGGTAAGCCTATGCTAGCAATGAACAATATTCTCCTTAATATTATGATGTCTCTGGGAGCGATAGAACTGGGGCTTAGAATAATGAAGTGATATAATTAAAGTTAAAAAATATTAGCATAGGAGGTCTGTAGGATGCGTATAGGAAGTTCTAGTTACTCTTTTAAAAGATTTAATTATGGTAGGCCGGAAGAGTTAAGCCTAACTTTAGAAAGTATCTTCCCTCTAGCACATAGGTATGGACTTGATGGTTTAGAGCTTCTTGCTGTGCAGTTCGACTCTGATAGTGATGAGTATGTTGCAAAGATCAAACAATTAGCCGTCTTAAATTCGCAGGATATCTATGCGCTCTCTGTCCATAATAACTTTGTAAATCCTGACCCAGAAATGAGAAGGTCTGAGGTAGAGAAGGTAAAAAAGTGGATAGTTATAGCATCAAAATTAGGAGCCCCTATAATAAGAGTCTTTGGAGGTAGGTGGGGAACGATCAAGGACTTTATAGAACTGATGGCTCTTGATGGAAAGGAACCACCTCTGGAGGGATACTCTTATGAACAGGGAGTAGAGTGGAATATAGAATGTTTTAAGGAGTGCACAGAGTTTGCCAGTCAGTATGGAATCACTCTGGCGGTAGAGAATCACTGGGGACTTACCTATTCTGCTAAAGGCGTACTGGACATAATTAACGGTGTAAATAGTAAGTGGTTAAAGGTCTGCCTTGACTGTGGAAACTTTAGGGAGAATACATATGAACAGTTAGCCTCTCTTATCCCTCATACTGTTCTTGTCCATGCAAAGACATACTGGGGTGGGGGAATCTTTTATGACTTTAACCTCAATCCTGACTACGTTAAGATAGTCAGAATGCTCAAAGATGCTGGTTATAACGGTTATCTCTCTATCGAGTTTGAAGGAAAATCCCCCTCTGAGGAGGGTATCCTAGCTAGTATCCAGTTATTAAATCAGGCAATCAAGTTATCCTAAGAGGAAAAGGGGCTCTATCTACAACCTGGAGCCCCTTTGGAACATATTTCTTTACATCTAAGACAGTCTATACATTCTCCTTTGTTTATCTTAGTCTTACCTTCTTTGTTCTCTATTGCTCCCATAGGACACAGTCTTTCGCATCTCTGACAGTTTACACATTTATTTTTGTCTATTCTTACACCAAATATAGAGAATCTAGCTATTATAGAAAGGAATCCTCCCATTGGACATATATACCTACAGTAGACCCTTTCAATGAATACAGAGAGACCAAGCACCACTAAAAGAAGAATAAATGCCAGTCTACTCCCACTAAAGTTGAAAAGGACCTTGAATGGTTCATACTTACCCCACATATACCTAGAGCTGATGATGGTAAGGTAGAGAAATATACCGAGTATAACAAACCTTATATACCTTAGATACCTATCCAATCTTTTAGGAACCTTTATCTTATATCTATCCACATATATAAGCTCCTGTACCGCTCCAAGAGGACAAACCCATCCACAGTAGACCCTTCCAAACAGGATCGTAATAATAGTTACAAGTATAAAGAGAAAAGCCCCTACGCTGGTAAAGATATGGAATATCGAGCCTGCTGGACAAGGACAGGCACCAAGATAAAAACCCAGAACTATAATACTTAGAAAAAGCATCACCTTTCTTAAAGGACTCAACTTTAATAGATATACCAGTATACCTGCCCCTAGAAATATTATCCACAGGTAATATCTGCTCAATAAATCTATGATTTGCTCTAACATCTTAGACCTCCTTCTTTTTTCTTTCATTCTATAGGGGTATTCTTAAAGTCAGTTTGATCTAAGCTTAGAAATTCCTTAGAGTTTTAGTGTATAATAAGAATTAAAGGAGAATGCTATGAAAAAGATACTTATTGTTGAAGACGATCCTAAAATATCGCGTGTGCTTGAACTTGAGTTGTCTCACGAAGGTTATACAACTCGTACAGTGGGTGACGGGTACGATGCTTTGATAGAATTTGAAGAGTTTAAGCCTGACATAGTAGTCTTAGATATACTTCTACCAGGACTAAATGGAAAAGAAGTCGCCAAAAGACTAAGAGATAAAGACACTAATGTAGGAATTATTATGCTTACCGCCTTGGGCGATATAAAAGACAAGCTGGAAGCATTCAAATATGGTGCGGATGATTATCTGGTAAAGCCATTCAGTATAGAAGAGCTGATAGCAAGAATAGAGGCAATATCTAGGAGAAGAGAAGTTACCAGGCAAGCCAGTCTGAACCTCTTTGGTATAGAATTGTTACCTGACCAGTATAGAGTCTTTGTCGATGGGAGAGAGATAGAACTCTCAAAGACAGAGTTTTCACTTTTGTATCTACTGATGAAGAATAAAGATATTGTCCTTAGTAAGGAGAGAATACTAGAGGTAGTATGGGGTGATTATGAGGGAGAAAGAGAAAATCTGGTTGAAGTATACATAAACTATCTCAGAAAGAAACTGGGGGATAAAAGTAAGTATATCAAAACCATAAGGGGAGTTGGGTATACTTTTAGAGGTGAAGGGTGAAGATAGCCTTAAGGTTGACACTTACATATGCATCTATCTTTATAGTCTTCATACTCTCCTCTCTATCCTTTTTCTACTGGAATACCGAAAGACTACTTCTAGATGAGAATAGGAAGAGTCTTCTTAGAGGACCGGAGATTGAAGGATATCTCAAAGATGGTTCTGGACGTGGAAAGTTATCCTCCCTATATATAGCCTCTGGGGATAGAGTATTACAGGACCCATTTAACATTGGCATCATAGATAGAGAAGGCGTATACAGGATATCAAATACCTATGTCCTTCTGGTAAGGAGAGAGAATTATCTGTTGGGTAAAGATATAACTCCTACTATATTGGCACTTAATAGACTTAAGTATAACCTTTTTATCTCGTTTTTCCTCAGTATTCTCTTATCAATCCTTCTTGGGTATATACTTTCTCAAAGATTCCTTTCACCAATCAGAAAGATCATCTCCGTAGCCAGAGATATAGATACTAGGAGGCTAGATAAAAGGATAGAACCTCCAAAGACCGATGATGAGCTTATGGATTTGACCTTGACCATAAACAGTATGCTCGACAGGATTAGCAATTCTTATAGAAGGCAGGAACAGTTTATAGCAGACGTATCGCATGAACTCAGAACACCCTTAACAGCCCTTTTAGGTTATGTAAGACTCCTTAACAGATGGGGAAAGGATGACAGAAAAGTAATGGAGGAATCTCTCAGGGCTATCGAAGAGACCGCTGAAGGAATGGAAAAGATCATAGAGACCCTACTGGAAACAATAAAGACCAGGGAGGATATCTCTCTTGAAGAGATAGACTTAGAATCTTTTTTAAACGAGAGGAGAGATTACTACAGTAAACTTTATCCTGATTTTCAATTCAATGTACTATTATCAGATACTCCCAGGATGTTTCTCTCCTCCAGACCTTTATTGGAGATCATCCTCAATATACTAGTCGAAAATGCAGCGAAGAATAGTCTGGATAAGAAAGTTATAGAGCTTGGATGGGAAAAGGGAGGGTTATTTGTGAGAGACTATGGTAAAGGTATCCCCGCAGGGGAAAGAGAGAAGATCTTTGAGAGATTCTACAAGAATGAAGAAGGCAAAGGCTATGGGCTTGGTCTTTCCCTTGCCAGGAAGCTTGCCAGACTGTTAAACATAGAAATACATGTTGAAAGTAAAGAGGGAAGAGGGAGCGCCTTCTACCTTATCCCAAAAGAGGATTGAACGGCCCCCTCCTATAATCTTACTTGATCACTGTTCCTTTAACTGTTACTGTCTGAACGCCTTCTTTAGGGCAGTCCCTTATAACTGTTACAGTTGCTTCTCCTGGAGTAGTGAACTGAACGGTAAACTTCAGTATATCTACCCCATCCTTCTTTATCCATTTCCCCGGATCTACAACCTTTCCACCCTTTACCTCTATCTTTGTTTCCTCTAGCGGAAGTACACAGTTTCTGTGGACTTGAATTCTCTCCAGAGTGAATGTGACCTTCTCTCCGACTTTAGCGGTAAACTTATCAGGGGTAAGTTTCATCTCACAGGCAAGGACAACTCCATAGAAGTAACTTGTTAACAGTCCAGCCAGTACTAAAATTACCAATAATCTTTTCATCTTCAACACCTCCATATTTGATGTCAATTACATTTTAAGGTGGTATACTTAAGAGAAGATAAGAGCAAACTTAAAAATTCCTTAGAGTTTTAGGAGGGCTTTATGATTATAAAGGTTATTGCAGAAGCTTCTACGGAACTTGAGAGAAAGACTGTAGGATGGGGAGTTTCATTCCTCATTGGAGATGATCTACTCTTCGATACCTTTTCTAACGAAAATTTTCTAAGGGAGAATCTTGTAAGATCTGGAATCGATGTAAGACAGTTAAAATATATCGTCATATCTCACGACCACTGGGATCATACCGGAGGACTCTGGTATATCTTGAAAGAGAATCCAGCAGTGAGGGTCTTCATCTGTAAAGGTTTTAGCGCTGAGTTCAAGGAAAAACTCAGTAGATTTAAAGTGGATGTAGTAGAGGTAGAAAAACCAATGGAGATAGAAAGAGGGATATTTACCTCGGGGGAGATAACGGGTACTTACAATAATACTCCCCTACCAGAGCAAGCCCTGATTATAAAAGGCGATAGGCTCACTGTAATTACAGGATGTGCCCATCCTGGAATAGCTACTATGCTTAGAAGGATAAGAGAGACCTTCCCTCAAAGGATAGGTTTAATCCTGGGTGGTTTTCACCTATACGATAAATCCGATGCCGAGATACATAAAATAATTAAGGAGATCATAGCTCTTGATGTGGAGAGGGTAGCACCCTGTCACTGTACCGGAGAAAGGGCTATAGATATGTTTCAAAGGGAGTTTGGATATAGATTTATCAAGATACGAACAGGAACAGAGCTAGAAGTATGAAATTTATCCCAAAGTCATAAAGACCTTGATACATAGGGTATAATGGATTTAAATAACTATAAAAATCGGGTATGCTCTAATGGATAAAAAGGATAATATAAAGTCTAAGTTTGAGTTAGCCCTTTCTATCTTTACAGTGTTTTTTAAGATAGGGGCGTTTACCTGGGGGGGAGGTTATGCTATGCTTCCCCTTATAAAGAACGAAGTGGTAGAAAAGAGAAAATGGATCACTTCAGAGGACTTTATAGATGGGATAGCAGTATCACAGAGTCTTCCCGGTCCAATCGCTGTGAATACAGCAACCTATGTAGGATATAAACTCTGTGGGACATTCGGTTCATTAATGGCTCTAGCTGGCGCTATACTTCCTTCCTTCGTTTCTATACTGATTATAGCTATGTTCTTCTTAAGATTCCGGAACCTTAAAGTAGTTCAGGACTTTTTTAAAGGGGCAAATCCTGCAATAATAGCCCTCATCGTAAGTGCAGTGATAGACATAGGTAAGAGTGCTTTAAAAAGATACAGAGAATTTGTTATTACTCTGATTCTTCTATTCTTACTTATATACCTCAGGGTACACCCGATATTAGCCATAGTAATATCAGCTATACTGGGAATAATCTTTGGTGAGAAGAGATGATACTTCTTAGACTCTTTTTGGCTTTTGCCCAGATTGGACTCTTTGCCTTTGGTGGCGGATACGCCATACTGCCTCTTATAGAGAAGGAGATAGTCAATAACCTCCACTGGCTTACCCATAAAGAGTTTTTAGAGGTGGTTACAATATCACAGCTTACCCCAGGTCCTATAGCAATTAATGCAGCTACATTTGTCGGTTATAAGGTAGGTGGGGTTATTGGTTCTTTTATCGCCACTGTTTCTGTCTGTCTTCCTCCAGTGATACTTGTTCTCATTGTAGTTAGATTCTTAAAAAGGTTTGAGACAAATATATGGGTGAATAATGTTTTAAAGGGATTAAGGCCTGCTGTAGTTGCATTGATCGCCTCTGCTGCCTATTCACTGATAAGAGGTGGAGGGATCACGGAGATAAAGGGTCTGATTATTGGTATAGCAAGCTTTATTATACTGAGGACAAGGAAATTAGACCCTATTCTCGTACTTATTATAGCAGGTATTGTTGGGATACTTATATATCTATAATGTTAATAATCAATGGTAGGGATGTGTTATGAGTAGAATCAAGGATATAAAATTTATTCTCAGAGAGTATAAATTTAAAAAGCCATTCTGTATAGCACACAGCTCTGCTTTAGAGACAGAGAACATTGAGATACAACTTATAACCGAGAATGGCATTGTAGGATATGGAGAGTCTGCTCCATCATTCAGGATAAATGGGGAAACTCCTGAGATGGTGATGTCTCTAGAGTCAAAGGTCAGAGAGATGATTTTAGATAAGGATGTAAGACACTATAGAGAGATATTTAACATCACAGATACGCTCATCTCTTCCCCCAGTCTCCGGGCAGGTGTACAGTTTTCAGTGATCGATGCCTTCTGTAAAGAATGTGGGATTGAGGTATGGGAGTTCTTCGGAGGGGCAAAAAACGAGATAGAGACAGACAGGACTGTTTCAGTAAGACCTATGAAGGAGAGGATCGAAGAGGCAATTGAGATATATAAAGAGGGCTTTAGGGTAATAAAGATAAAGGTCGGTGAAAATCTCAACGAGGACGTAGAAGCCATCTGTGAGATTTATAGGCTCACCAGAGGGTGTAGATACATAGTTGATGCCAATGAAAACTATACCCCTAAAGAGGCTGTCCATTTAGCAAAGAGGCTCTACTCTGGTGGGATAGATATATCAGTCTTCGAGCAACCTGTTAACAGGTATAACATAGAAGGATTGAGATATGTCAGATTCAACTCTCCATTCCCTGTTTGTGCAGATGAGTCTGTAAGGTCAAGATACGATGCTCTAAGACTAATCAAGGAAGAAGCTATAGATATGATCAATATAAAACTTATGAAGAGTGGTATATCAGATGCGATATCTATAGCTGAACTGGCAAAGTCGGTCAATATAAGATTAATGATAGGATGTGTAAGCGAATCAAGCATCGGAATCAACCAGAGTGTTCAGTTTGCCTGCGGTATGGGATGTTTTGACTTCTGCGACTTAGATTCACATCTTATGTTAGATGAGAGTGAATATCGGGGCGAATTTAAGCAGATTGGCAGTAAGATGAAAGTCGGATAACCTATTGACATTTTATATAAAGAGTCTATACTGATTAGTAGAGGAGAATATATAGGGGAGGTGATGGAAAAAGGCTAAGAAGATTTTATGAGTCTGGTTTTGTTTTAAACCTTTTTGAATAGCTTTTTACAGTAATTTTCATTTCAAGATATCATCTCCTATAATTTCAAGAGAATATTACCTTTCAAGCCTGCTATTTAAAAGGGGGTTTTGGGTTTCCTGTTTTAAAAATAATTTTGGAGGAGGTAGAAGATGAAGGCTCTAGTCTGGAAGTTTCTTGCTTTGGTATTGGTTGTATTTATTATGGGTCAAGTCGGTGGAAGCTGTAGGGACTGTATAGATTTACTGGTTGTTATCACAAACCCTTCTAGCGGTTCTACGGTAAGTGATATGGTTGAGCTAAAAGCCAGTGTAGTTGGTTCTCTGGCTTCAAGCGTAACAAGGGTGGAATTTACTATAACTGGTGGTCCATATCCCCCATCCATATTTACTGCTTATCCACCATCTTATTCTACCGACTGGGATACTACCACTTTTGTCAATGGAACCTACTCAATAAAGGCAAAGGCATACGCTTCTGGAGGAACAACTCGTGAGTCCCCTACCATAAGTGTCACCGTTAATAATGATATAAAATGGACATTTATGGTGTATATAAACGGAGACAATAACCTTGAAGGTGTAGTTCAAGCTGACTTGGATGAGATGAAGGTTGTTGGTTCTACAGATAAGCTAGACATTATAGTTCAGGTAGATAAGCTTAATCAAGATGGGTGCTGGAGATACAAGGTAAATCAGGGAAGTTTGACACTATTAGATACTCTTCCTGAACAAGACTTTGGTGATCCAAATGTTCTTCTAAACTTTATAGACTGGGCAATGACGAGCTATCCTGCTAGTAGATACGTATTAGTCATCTGGGACCATGGAGGTGGCTGGAGGAGAAAAGCTGGAGAAGCGATAAAGGGAATCTCTTACGATGACCATGGTAGTCATATAGATACGGTAGAACTCGGTAACGTCTTTGCCTCTATATCTAGACCCATACACATTGTGGGAATGGATGCCTGCCTTATGCAGATGGAAGAGATTGCCCATCAAATAATGTTTAGAGGATACTATCTGGTAGCATCTGAAGAAACTATACCTGGTAATGGTTGGCCCTATGATGATATATTACAGGAATTAAAGAACAATCCTAATATAGAGCTATCAACCTTTACAGAAAAAATAGTAAATCATTATGTGGCTGAATATCCGGGTGGGGGTGTTACTCTATCTTCAAGGATACTATATTCAAGAGAGGTAGCCTACAAAGCTAATGACTTGGCTCATGCTATCAGAAATAATCAGAATGCATGGGGAACGGTAAAAGAAATAATAAGTAGCACTCAACGTTACTACTATTCAGACTATAAAGACCTGTACGATTTTGCTAAAAGGCTTAAGGATAATGGCTCAATACCAACCGCAATAAAAAATGCAGCCCAAGCAGTAATGAATGCTATAAACAATGTAGTAATAGCAGAAGGGCATAATGGCACCAGTATGGCTAATTCACATGGTATCTCTATATGGTTACCGCACAGTACGGATCAGCTCAATGCCGGTAAGGCAGGTTACTCCCTCTTAGACTTTGCTCATGATACAGAATGGGACGAAATGCTAGATGACCTGTATTAAAGGATAAGATTCTGTAGAGCCAGGTAGGATCTAGCTCATATTGATCCTGCCTGGCTCTTTTATTTTTATGCCATAGGTTCAACCTAACCCCCTTGACAGACCAAATATTTAGTTGTATATATAAGTATATGAGACTACAGATTGGGAGTATTAGAGTTTTAGATAAGAACAGTCCGATACCACTTTACTACCAGCTAAAAGAGATACTCCTAGATAAGATAAGAAACGGTGAGATAGGTAAAGAGGAAACTCTCCCCTCTGAAGAGACTCTCTGTAAAGAATACGGTGTAAGTAGAGGTACTGTAAGAAAGGCAATCGCTGAGCTGGAGAAGGAAGGATATGTGGTCTCGGAACAGGGTAAGGGTGTATTTCTGGTAAAACCCAAGTTTGAGCAGAGCCTACTCAGGTTCTATAGTATCGGAAGAGAGATGCAGAGTAGAGATGAGGACTTTCATACTAGGGTA
>CAZZLK010000065.1:0-9394 GCA_964655195.1 uncultured bacterium | reverse complement strand
GGGTAAAGAGTCTCTGTGAACAGTATGAGCTTTTCCAGATAAGCGGAGAAGATATAAACTCTCCAAGACAGTCTTTCATATGCGAGAAACTAAAACTTGAAGAATTCAGGAATCTTATAGAATCTACATGGGCATTGATTGGACATGAGATATCAGCAACAGAAGATCTCAGTAAAGGGATGTTCTCCAATGAGACAAAAAGTCGATATCCAGACCTTAATGAAAGGATAAAGATATATGCTGAGATCGGAAGAAAGAGTTTCTCAGGAGAGGCTTACAGATGAAAAAATAACTGAGGGGCTGTATATAGCCCCCCATTTTATTAAAAGCTATTCCATCTCAGTACTTCACTCAGAGTCTTTTTTGATACCTGCCTATTCTCTTCTGCAGGATATCCAACCGCTATAAGAGCCATAAGCTCCATATCTTCCGGACAATTTAAAATCTCTTTTATCTTCGGCGAATGTGACTTTTTATAGGTATTTATCCAGCAAGTTCCAAGTCCATAACTCTGAGCTGCTATGATCATATTCTCGGTAGCTGCACAGGCATCTTCAAGGGCGGTTTCTGCGTCTTTCTTGCAGAATACAGCGATACAGGCACCTGCAGAGCTTATAAACTTTCCAGAGGTGGTTGCATCTGCAACTTTCTCTTTGATCTCTTTATCAACAACAACCACAAAGACCCATGGCTGTTTATTATAACCTGAAGGGGCAAGTCTCCCACAGTCTACTATATCCTCCAGTATCTCTCTGGGGACCTCTTTGTCGAGATATTTTCTTACACTTCTCCTTGACTTTATAACTTCTATTACTCTATTCATAAGCCCTCCTCTCTTAATAACTTTGTATAGACTATTTTATCATCAAAATACAGTTAAACGAGTAGGTTTTCTGATATAATATTGTATATGAAGAGGCATATTCCGATATTTCTTGACATAGAAGAGGATAGAAAGAGTATCATCTCAATGAAGATATTCTTTTCGATAATATTGGGTCTTTCAATACTGGTAGTTATAACCTCAATAAGTCACATAATAAGTCTAAAATAGGAAAATCCCCAGGGGTCAATTAGAAAGTCATAAGTATAATTGTATATGGGATATTTTTATGTTAAAATGAAAAATAAAAAGCTACCATATGGAGGTGAACATAGATTTGAGCCTTAGCAAGGAAGAGAAATTAGAAGTTATCAGTAAATATCAGTTACATGATAGAGATACGGGGTCTATAGAAGTACAGATAGCCCTCCTATCGGAGAGGATTAATAGATTGACCGAACATCTAAAGGTCCACAAGAAGGATTTTCATTCAAGACGTGGGCTTCTTATGATGGTAGGTCATAGGAGAAGACTACTGGAATATCTCCGTAGGAAGGATATAGATAAGTATCAGGAGCTTGTAAAGGAGCTGGGACTTAGGGCATAGAGACTATGGTAAAATTAGAGAGAGATTTTTTAGGAAGGAAACTTATTTTAGAGACAGGAAAGTTAGCCAAACAGGCTACCTCTTCTGTCCTGGTAAGATATGGAGATAGTGTTGTCCTGGTCACTGTAGTTATATCCGATGAACCGGAAGAAGATGCAGACTTTTTGCCCCTAACGGTTGACTTTGAAGACAGGTTTTACGCCGCCGGTAAAATTCCGGGAGGATTTATCAAGAGGGAAGGAAGACCTTCTGAGAGAGCCATATTAAACGCCAGAATAGTGGATAGGCCAATAAGACCTCTCTTCCCGGAGGGATTCTTTCATGGTATCCAGATCATCATAACCACGCTTTCTACCGATCAGGAGAATCCTCCAGAACTTTTGGGTCTCTGGGGTGCATCTTCTGCCCTTTGTCTCACCGGAGCGCCATTCAACGGTCCTATAGGTGCAGTTAAGGTTGGATTGATAGATGGAGAGTTTGTCTTTAATCCCCTATCATCTCAGCTGGAGAAAAGTGACCTGGATTTACTGGTGGTTGGGACAAAAGAGAATATAGTTATGATAGAGACCCAGGCCAATGAGGTACCAGAGGATAAGTACATAGAGGCTTTACATCGTGCTATGGACTATATAAGAGAGAATATCTCCCTTCAGGAAGAGTTTATAGAGATGGCAAAGCAGGAGATAGTTCCATCTAACAACTATGTAATCATCCAGCCTGACCAGGAACTGGTGAACTTTATAAGAAACACAACCTACGATAGGATCAACGAAATACTGAGGATAAGGGTCAAGAAGGAAAGAGAAGCCAGAATGTCCAGAGAACCATCTGAACTTATAGAAGAAGCCTTTGCAAAGATGGGAGAAGAAGGCGCAGCACTAAAAGAGAAGTTTGAATCTAACCCTGTTATGGTCAAGATGATCTTCAAGGCTATGGAGAGGGAGATACTGGAGCGTATTGTCCTTGATGAACATTCCAGGGCAGATGGCAGAGCATTCAATCAGCTTAGACCCATCTCTTGCGAGGTCGGGCTTCTTCCCAGAACTCATGGAAGTGCTATATTCACCAGGGGAGAGACACAGGTATTGACAGTGGTGACTCTTGGCTCTAAAGGTGAGGAACAGATAATAGACGACCTTGGCATAGAGGAGAGTAAAAGATATATGCACCATTATAACTTCCCTCCCTATTCTGTGGGTGAGATAAGGCCCCTTAGAGGACCGGGAAGAAGAGAGATAGGCCATGGAGCTTTAGCAGAGAAGGCTCTGGTCCCTGTGATACCAAGCGAGGAAGAGTTTCCATACACTATAAGAGTAGTATCGGATGTTCTAGAATCCAACGGTTCTACTTCAATGGCAAGTACATGTGGAAGTACACTGGCACTTATGGACGCTGGAGTTCCTATAAAGGCTCCTGTAGCAGGTATAGCTATAGGGCTTGTATCTAGAAATGATAACGAATGGGTTACCCTTACAGATATTCAGGGGTTAGAAGATGCCTATGGAGAAATGGACTTTAAGGTTGCTGGTACTAGGAAAGGCATAACTGCTGTTCAGCTCGACACAAAGAGGTTTAACGGAATTCCAATATATATGCTTGAAAAGGCTCTACAGCAAGCCAGGGAAGCCAGAGAAATTATAATAGATAAGATACTGGAAACAATTCCGGCTCCAAGGACAAACCTTTCTCCTTATGCCCCAAGGATATTTACCATAACTGTCTCCCCAGATAAGATCGGAGATATTATTGGTCCTGGAGGAAAGGTTATAAAGAAGATTATAGAGGAGACAGATGTAAAGATAGACATAGAACAGGATGGAAGGATATATATCTATTCTCAGGACGAGATCTCCGGTAAGACTGCTAGGAGTAAGATAGAAGAGATAGCTAAAGAGGTTACAGCAGGAGAGATTTACGAGGGGAAAGTCACCAGAGTCACCGATTACGGTATCTTTGTGGAGATCCTGCCGGGTAAAGAAGGTCTCCTCCATATCTCACAGATGGAGAGATTAAAAGGACCTATAAACAAAGTCTTCAAACCTGGGGATACAGTCCTGGTTAAGGTCTATGAGATAGATAATCTGGGAAGGATAAGTCTTACTAGAAAGGGATTAGTTCAGGCAGAAAAGGAAGTACCTAGGAGGGTTATCGATCAACGTCGGAAGTAATACTGCTAGATAGGGTCCAGGGAGCAAAATCAGTCAGCATAGGGTTCTGGTATTTTACTGGTTCTCGGATAGAGAGGGAAGGAGAAAAAGGTTATTCTCATCTGATAGAGCATTTGATCTTTCAGGGAACTGAAGATAAGGATGCCAGGGCTCTAGCTCTGGCATTCGATAAGTTAGGTACAGAGGCTAATGCCTTCACTGAACGTGATAGTACATGTTTCTATGTAAAGGTTTTAAAGAAGTATGCACTGTCTGCTATAGACCTGCTGGCTCAGATGTTAAGTTATCCTGCTTTTAGAGAAAGGGATGTAGAGAAAGAAAAGAAGATAGTTATAGAGGAGTTTAAATCCTATATGGATAATCCCGAACAAAAGGTCCACGATATGGGGCTTAGAGCTATATGGGGAGATCATCCACTAACCTGTTCTCCCCTTGGTAGGATAGAAGACCTGGTGAGCGCTGATCCAGATAGGCTCAGGCTCTTCTGGGAAGAAAATTATACGTCTGATAAGCTCCTTATAGCTATAGCTGGAGATATAGATGAAAGGGATGTAAAAGACATAGTTTCACAGTACCCTCTTATTAAGAGAGAAGTAACAAATAGTAGAGAACAGTCTAGTCCATCTTTAGACCCGATACTTGTCAGTGAAGACGAAGATACAGAGATTACCCATATAGTTCTCATAGGTCCTGGAGTTTCTTATAGCGAACCATACCTCTATCCGGCAAGTGCATTGACGGTCATCTTATCTAACAGTATGGGTGCTAGACTATTCCAAAAGATAAGGGAGGAGAGAGGTCTAGCTTATTCTATATATTCCTATCTGCTCTCCTTTAGAGACACAGGGGCTTTTGCCTCATACGTTGGAACTGGAAGCGACTCAGATGAGGAAGTCTTAAGGATTATCCTTGAAGAGTACAGATCACTCTGCAGTGACACCATAAGTAATGAGGAGTTAGAAAGGGCAAAAGCTCATCTCTCATCCGGTATAATACTGGGAACCGAAGGAACATTTGGCAGAATGGAATACATAGCTAAGTCCTTCCACTCCTATGGAAGAGTCATCCCTGTAGAAGAGGTATTGACAAGGATTCAAGATATAACCCCCAAGGATATCTGGGAAACATCCAATAAACTTTTTAGCAGTGATCTGGGCATAGCAGTCTTGGGAAAGGAAGGTAAAAAGGTAGGGGAAAGGCTATGGAGAGTGTTAAGGTCTTACTTAAGAGATTAAGTCAGAGGAGTATCATCCCAACCTATATGACAGGAGGTTCCTCGGGGATGGACCTCTATTCTGCAGAAGAGAAGATTATTCCTCCGGGAAAATGGGAGGTTATATCTACCGGAATAGCGGTAGAGATCCCCTATGGATATGAAGGAGAAGTCAGATCGAGAAGTGGTCTTGCGAAAAATTATGGGGTTTTTGTGCTAAATAGTCCAGGTACGATAGACAGCGACTATAGGGGAGAGGTAAAGGTTATACTTATGAATCTTGGAGATGAACCATTCAAAGTAAACGTTGGAGATAGGATCGCACAACTAGTTATTAGTCCTGTTGTTCGTGCAGAAGTCATAGAGGTTGAAGAACTTTCCAGTACTGAAAGGAATGACGGAGGCTTTGGCCATACTGGTAGGAGGTAAGAGTTATGATTAAGGTGGTTGTATGTGGTGCATACGGGAGAATGGGACAGGAGGTTATAAAGGCTGTTTCCAAAGAGGATGATATGAAGGTAGTAGGAGGGATAGATGTAAGAGGTGTCGGTGAGAGTATTTTAGGAGTCACTATAAGGGATGACCTGGAGGCAGTTATAAAAGAGACTGAACCCTCTGCGATTGTTGACTTCACCAGAAGAGAACCTGCTATAGAGAACATAAAGACAGGAGTCAAAAACAATGTACCTGTGATAGTTGGTACTACTGGCTTTACAGAGGAAGATCTGGATGAATTGAAGAGATTCATAGATACTAATAATGGGAGAGTTCTTATAGCTCCAAACTTTGCCATAGGGGCTGTCCTGATGATCAAGTGCGCAGAATTAATAGCACCATTTATGGATAATGTAGAGATTATAGAATTACATCATGATGGAAAACTCGATTCACCCTCTGGAACATCTATAGCTACAGCAAAGGCTATATCAGAGAGGAAACAGTTTAAACCGGCAGTACAGTCTTCTGAGGCGAGAGGGAAAACTGTTGAGGGGATAAACATACACAGTGTAAGATTGCCAGGGTTAGTTGCCCACCAGGAGGTCATATTTGGTGCATTGGGTCAGACTCTGACCATAAGACATGACTCTATCTCCAGGGAATCGTTTATGCCAGGAGTCATTTATGCCCTGAGGAATATAGACAGGATTAAGGGCTTAGTGTATGGTTTAGATAAATTACTTTTTCCAGGAGGGTTGGTGATATAAGTTATGTTTGGAAGACTTATTACTGCGATGGCTACTCCTTTTAAGGAAGATTATTCTTTAGATGTAAAAAGAGCCTGCGAACTGGCAGAGAAGCTCGTTGCCGATGGGTCTGATGGGATATTAGTTGCTGGAACTACCGGAGAGTCTCCTACACTTTCTCACGAAGAGAAACTGGAATTATTCAGGGCTGTAAAGGATGCTGTAAAGGGGAAGGCAAGCGTAATAGCAGGTACAGGAAATTATAATACCAGAGAGAGCATAGAACTTACAAAATCTGCTGAGGAGATCGGGGTAGACGGTATACTCCTCGTTGCTCCTTACTACAATAAGCCTCCTCAAGATGGCTTATATGCTCATTTCAAGGCTATAGCTCAGGCAACCAGTCTCCCAGTTATCTTGTACAATATACCATCCAGGACAGGGGTCAATATACTTCCAGCAACGGTTACTAGACTTGCCAATGAAGTAAAGAATATCATTGCGGTAAAAGAAGCCAGTCAGAGTACAGATCAAGCGGTAGAGATACTGAGAGGCTTAAACAGAGAAGATTTTGTCATATACAGCGGAGACGACTCCTTTACTATGCCACTACTAAGTGTAGGTGGATATGGAGTTATCAGTGTGGCAAGCCATATAGTTGGCAGAGAGATAAAGGAGATGATAGATAGTTTTGTCTCTGGTGATGTAAACAAGGCTATTCAGATAAATAAAAAGCTATTTCCACTCTTCAAGGCACTATTTGTTACGACAAATCCCATTCCTCTAAAAGAGGCGATGAAACTTATAGGCTTTGATATAGGTCCACCCAGACTACCCCTGGTAAGAGCTGGAGAGAAAGAGATAAATATAATAAAGGAAGCTCTGAGGCAGTTAGAACTCTTATAATCTATGTCTGATGGGTTAAGGATTATTCCCCTAGGAGGACTGGGGGAGATAGGGAAAAATATGATGGTGGTGGAGTATGGTGAGGTGATGGTTATTATTGATAGTGGGCTTATGTTTCCAACCGATGAGATGCCTGGGGTTGATTATGTGATTCCAGACATCTCTTATATAGAGGCAAACAGAAATAAGGTAAAGGGGATAATCCTCACCCACTGTCATGAGGACCATGTTGGTTCCCTTCCATATCTACTGAAGACCGTTAGTGCTCCCATAATTGGGACAAGACTTACCATTGGAATGGTAATGTCTAGGCTAAAAGATTTTGGATTAAATAGTGAGATAAAATCGGTAGAGATTCAAGAGAGGTCAAAAATAGGTATAGGTTCGTTGTCCTTTGAGTTTTTCAATGTAAACCACAGTGTCCCTGGCAATGTTGGAATAGTCATACACTCTCCTGTAGGGATTATAGTTCATAGCGGAGACTTTAAGTTTGACCATACGCCTGTAGACGGTAAACAGACGGACTTTTTTACCCTGGCATCTCTGGGGGAGAAAGGAGTAAAACTTCTCCTCTCAGACTCTACCAATGCGGAGAGACCAGGTTATACCCCTTCCGAGCGGGTAGTAGGGGACACCCTAGATGCCATAGTAAAGGAGTCATTGGGAAGGGTCTTTGTTACCACCTTTGCCAGTAATATACATCGTATCCAGCAGGTATTCAATATAGCCTATAAGTACAATAGATTTGTAGCTGTGATAGGAAAGAGTATGAACAATACTGTTAATACCGCAAGTCGTCTGGGATATCTGGATATTCCTCCCAATACCTTGATAAAGGATCAGGCGCTATCGAACTTTAAAAAGAATAGACTGATTATACTGACCAGTGGCTCTCAGGGAGAACCTATGTCTGCTCTGACGCGTCTTGCCTTTCAGGAATATAAGTCAATAGCTATTGAGTCAGGAGATACAGTGGTGATCGCCGCTACGCCTGTACCTGGTAATGAAAAGATGGTAGCCAGAACAATAAATGCCCTTTTTTCCAAAGGGGCAGAAGTGATATATACTACCACACCTGGTGTCCATGTCTCAGGACATGGCAGTATAGAGGAGCTGAAACTTATGTATTCCTTATTAAAACCTGAATATTTTGTCCCCATTCATGGAGAAATGAGACACCAGGTTGCCCACTCCAAACTTATTTCATCTCTCGGTCTACCTGAGGACCACATCTTCAAGCTAAAAAATGGTGACATCCTGGAGATAAAAGAAAATAAAGCAGAGATAGTTGGACACGTCCAGTCAGGAATGATAATGGTAGATGGACTTGAACTGGGAGAGGGGGGAATGGTCTTAAGGGATAGGCAGAAACTTGCTCAGGATGGTATAGTGGTTATGGTAGTAACAGTAGATAAAGAAAGGGAAGAGATACTGGGGATACCGGAGGTAGTTATGAGGGGAGTCATATACAAGGATGAAGATACATTTATAGAAGAGTTAAAGATGGAAACCCTTCGAACTCTAGTTACTTCCAATACCCCTGTTGTATCCAATGATATAATAAGAGATGTAGTTGGAAGGTTTATCTACGAAAGAACAAGGAGAAGGCCAGTAATAATTCCTGTTCTGGTGGAGGTATGAGGAAGAAAAGGACCAAGAGAGTATTCTTCAGAATATTAATTTCTCTCCTTCTTTTTGTCATTCTCCTTATAGGTCTTGTATGGAATCCGCCAGTTCTTTCTTACCCTTTTAAGTATCTGGGGTACTGGGGCTTTATACTGGGCTTATTCATCTTAATGCCAAGGTTTTACTGGATACTGCTCTGGGCTCTTCCTCTCTCCGTAGTCTTTAATATTGCCGGAGACTTTGGGTCTTATCTCGAGAAACTCGTTGGTTCAGATATTCCATTTGCTATAATTTCTGCTCTACCACCGGCATTCTGGATAGCAAAGAAGGTTACTATCCCACAGAGAAAGACCAGTAAAGGCAACTCCTCATCTAAAACTAGAGAAATCGGCGTTCCTAATTTTAGTATAGGTGATAAACAGGAGGGAAAGGAAAGAAAGCCAAGGGTCAATAAGGAGAAGAAGCTGGAAGTAGACTCTATCGTTACTTCAAATACATCATTTAAGATGCCCCCTTTTTCACTTCTAAATGAACCCCCAAAGAAACAGAAGAACGAAGATATAGGACATAATGCCGAACTTTTGGAAGCTACACTGGATAGTTTCGGTGTCTCTGCAAAGGTCGTAAATGCAGTTGTTGGTCCAACTGTTACCAGATACGAGCTCTCTTTAGCCACAGGGGTGAAGGTCAGTTCAATTACAAAGCTCTCTAACGACATAGCTCTGGCACTTGCCGCTCCTCAGATAAGGATAGAATCCCCAATCCCAGGTAAGTCCCTTCTAGGTATAGAGGTGCCCAACAAAAAGATAACTCTGGTTACAATAAGAGAAGTTATAGAGAGCGAAGAGTTCATAAACAATAAATCAC
>CAZZLK010000064.1:0-27927 GCA_964655195.1 uncultured bacterium | reverse complement strand
CTTATTGGGATGGGGTTACTTATGCTTTTTGGTAGAATGCTCAGTCAAATCTTCTTTTCTTGACAAAGATTTAACTAAATGGTAAACTGTTTTATGTAAAGTTAGCACTTAGACATATAGAGTGCTAACTCAGGGGATGATAAATGTTATGCTTACTGAGAGGGAAAAGATTGTTTTAAAGGCGATTGTAGAAGAGTATATAAATACAGGGGAGCCTATAAGTTCAAAGGTGGTGGCATCTAAATATTGTCCCTATGTGAGTTCTGCCACCATCAGAAATGATATGGGTATCCTAGAAGAGATGGGCTACATAACACAGCCTCATCCTTCTGCAGGGAGGATACCTAGTCCAAAGGGTTATAAGTATTATATAGAGAATATGCTGGTTGATTGCACGCTCTCCCCTCAGCAGAAGATGAGGATAAGGAAGATACTGTCCAACCTGGAGTTAGATATAAGAGACCTCAGAGAGATCATAAGGACCACATCCTGGCTTATTGCTCAGTTATCAAAGCTCCTGGCATTTTCTTATGGCCCCATATCTTCCGGGAAATTTGTCAAGAAGCTCTGGCTTACTCCTATAGATGAAGATAGTGTACTCCTGATATATATGACAGAGACGGGAGATGTTTACCATAAGGTTATACGTACAAAGTATAACCCCTTTAACCTGGAAAGGCTCTCCAATATAATCTCTAACAAATTAGAAAGGGAGAGTATTGATAAGATAGATCTCAAGGAGATATTAGTCCTCCTTCCTGAGGAAGAACCTCTGGTAAGAGAAGTGTTTGATTCTTTGAAGGAAGAAAGGTATTCTTATGCAGAGTCTTACATAGAAGGAACAGATTATATAGATAGGATACCAGAATTCAATGATCCGGAGATACTTAAAAATCTAATCAGTATAATAAATAGAGAGGAGCTTGTAATAGAGCAGATAAATGCTGCTATAAATTCTGGGAATCTATGGACCAGTATTGGAGAAAAGGGGAATCTTACCTTTGTAATAGTACCATATTTTGCCAAGGATCTCCCTGTTGGAGCAGCAGGAGTCGTTGGTCCGATAAGGATGAATTATAGATATGTGATACCTCTTTTGAGCTACATAAAGAATTGCATATCGGATATGTTGACGATTCGTTGGAGGTGAATATATGGAAGAAGAACTCCTCTCAGAGGAGAAGGAAACTCTACCTGCAGAAGATATAGAGCTCGTCAAACAGCAGTATAAGGAACTAGAAGATAAGTTTTTGAGGCTTGCAGCGGATTTTGATAACTATAGAAAGAGGATGGTAAGGGAGATAGAAGAACTTAAGGACGTAATAAGAGTGGAACTTATAAGGACATTACTCCCTATATATGACGATATAGAGAGAGCCTTTTGTTCTATCCCTGAGAATACAGATAACGATATCAGAGAGGGGATAGGGATGGTTTTGAGGAACTTTCAGAATTGGCTTTCAGGTCAGGGAGTTAAGGCGATAGAGATTACTGATAATGTCTTTGATCCCAGATATCATGAAGCGATAGTAATAGAAGAGAGTAGAGATATTGAAGAGGATAAGATTGAGGAATTAAGGAAGGGTTATCTCCTCAACGATAGAGTTATAAGACCTACTATGGTAAAGATTATTAGAAAGGTAAAGGAGGGAGAGTAAGATATGGCTAAGGTTATTGGGATTGATCTAGGTACCACTAACTCAGTAGTAGCCTTTGTTGAGGGGGGAAAGCCAACAGTTATTCCTAATGCTGAAGGGAGTAGACTTACTCCGTCTGCGGTGGCTTTTACGCAGGATGGTCAGATCCTTGTAGGGCAGTTAGCCAAGAGACAGGCTATACTAAATCCAGAAAGGACTATCCTTTCTATAAAGCGTCATATGGGAACTAACTATAAGGTCAGGATAGATAATAAGGAATATACACCTCAGGAGATCTCCGCTATGATCCTTAGAAAGTTGAAGGAAGATGCGGAGGCTTACCTTGGAGAGAAGGTGGAAAAGGCGGTTATAACTGTTCCCGCCTACTTCAATGATGCTCAGCGCCAAGCCACAAAGGAGGCAGGGATTATAGCTGGACTTGATGTGATAAGAATTATCAACGAGCCCACTGCTTCTGCTCTGGCTTATGGACTTGATAAGGAGGGTTCTCAGACGATACTTGTCTATGATCTGGGTGGTGGAACCTTTGATGTATCTATCCTGGAGATAGGAGAAGGGGTATTTGAAGTAAAAGCTACAAGTGGAGATACCCATTTGGGTGGAGATGATTATGATCAGAGGATAATGGAATATCTCATAGAAGAATTTAAGAAGAGGGAAGGGATTGACCTGAGCCAGGACAGGATGGCTCTTCAAAGGCTTAAGGAGGCTGCCGAAAAAGCCAAGATAGAGTTATCCACTCTTATGTCTACAGAGATAAACCTTCCATTTATAGCTGCTACTCAGCATGGTCCAAAACACCTGAGTGTTACTCTTACAAGGGCACAGTTTGAGGCGATGACTAGAGACCTTACTGAAAGAACCAGAGAACCTATATACAGGGCTCTTTCTGATGCTAAACTCGATCCTTCCAAGATAGATAAGATACTGTTAGTTGGTGGTTCTACCAGAATGCCAGCGGTTCAGAGATTGGTGAAGGAGATATTTAATAAAGAACCAAGAAAGGATATAAATCCCGATGAGTGTGTTGCATTGGGCGCAGCTATTCAGGCAGCGGTACTTGCCGGCGAGATAAGGGACATTGTGTTGCTTGATGTTACACCGCTTTCACTTGGTATAGAGACCCTTGGAGGAATATTTACCAAGATAATAGAGCGTAACACTACTATTCCCGTCTCTAAGAGTGAGATATTTACTACTGCCGTTGATAATCAGACATCTGTTGAGATACATGTACTCCAGGGAGAAAGACCAATGGCAGCAGACAACCTTTCTTTAGGAAGATTCATATTGGATGGAATTCCTCCTGCACCAAGAGGCGTTCCAAAGATTCAGGTAACCTTCGATATAGATGCCAATGGCATTGTCCATGTATCTGCTAAAGACCTTGCTACAAATAGGGAACAGAGGATAACTGTAAAGGGCGGTACAGGACTATCCA
Source organism: uncultured bacterium (assembly GCA_964655195.1). GTDB lineage: Bacteria > DUMJ01 > DUMJ01 > DUMJ01 > DUMJ01 > DUMJ01. The sequence goes on along the minus strand of CAZZLK010000064.1, from coordinate 24,828 downwards.
AAGAAGAGATCGAACGTATGATTAAGGAAGCCCAGGCTCATGCAGAGGAGGATAGACGTAGGAAAGAAGAGGTAGAGGCGAGGAATCAGCTTGATGGACTTATATATACAGCAGAGAAACTGGCAAAAGATGCAGTGGGTAAAGTAAGTCAGGATCTTATAGATAATCTTAACAAGACCATTGAAGAGGTAAAATCTGCAGATAAGACAGGGATAGATAAGATTAAGGAATTGACTAATAGACTAAATGATGCTATATATAAGGTATCTACAGAGCTCTATGCTAAGGCAGGTACTCAGCAGTCTTCTAACAATCCTTCTGGAAGCCAGCAGCAGAACCCTGGAGGAGGGACTATAGATACCGAGTATAAGGTTCAATAACTATGCCTGGTAAGGATTATTACGAGATATTGGGAGTGCCAAGAGACGCCTCCCTTGAAGATATAAAGAAGGCATACAGGAGATTAGCCAAGCAATACCATCCCGATATAAATAAAAACGATCCACAGGCTAATGAGAAGTTTAAGGAGATAAATGAGGCTTATGAGATCTTGAGTGACCCTCAGAAGAGGGCACAGTACGATCGATTTGGAACCGTTGGTGGAGATTTTTCCTCTTTTGGGGGTCAACAGTATACTACTGACTTTGGTGGATTTACGAACATCTCAGATATATTTGGTGATCTCAGCTCTACTCTGGATGATTTTATAAAGAATTTCTGGGGTAGCAAGAGGACTCAGACGACTGAGAGGATACCGAGAAGAGGTTCAGATATAACTGTCAGTCTAACTATTGACCTTGAGGATGTACTTACCGGGATTGAGAGAGAGTTAGAGATAAATAGAAGAGAACTCTGTGATCTCTGCAAAGGGAGCGGAATAGAGCCAGGTAAACAGCCAGAAAGGTGTCCCTATTGCAACGGGACAGGGGAGATAAGATCTTCGCGTTCTACCCCATTTGGCCAGATAGTAAATGTTATGACCTGTCCTTCCTGTAGGGGGACGGGTAAGATAATTACCAATCCCTGCCCCCAGTGTAATGGAAGAGGTTTTGTCTCTAGGAGACGTAAGGTTATGGTAAAGGTACCTCCTGGTGTAGAGGATGGTACCAGACTCAGATTAAGGGGGGAAGGTGACGCTGGAATTAACGGAGGACCTTCAGGAGACCTGTTTGTCTTTGTGAGGGTTAGACCTCATCCTGTCTTCAGGAGATTCGGAGCGGATTTAGAATATGAGGCAGTGATAGATGTATTTGATGCTGTCTTGGGGACAGAGATAGATGTTCCCACCATTGAGAGGACTACTGAGAAGTTAAATATCCCTCCTGGGACTCAATTTGGAGCTACCTTCAGGATAAGAGGAAGAGGCCTTCCGTTTATCAATAATGGAGGCAGAGGAGACCTCATAGTTAGAGTAAAGATAGAGGTTCCTCAGAGATTGAGTGAGAAAGAGAAAGAACTTCTGTTAGAAATTGCTAACCTGCGTGGTAAAAAGATTAATGGGAAGGGTGGAAAGTCTTTTTTTGAAAAAGTGAAGAATGCATTTGGAGGTTAATTGTCCAGATATTGGGTAGAGGTAAGCATAGTTTATAACAAGAAGTCTTTCCCTTGCTTGGATCTAGAGGATATAATCTCTAGTAAACTGTGGGATATTAATTCCTCGGGAGTAGCTATAGATTCTTCGAGTAACTATGTGAGAATAACAGGGTACTTTCCTCTAGATGCCCTTTTCTATAAAAAGTTGGAAGAGCTGCAACTTTCTCTGGGTGAATATATCCTTTCAGGGTTGAAGTTTAGCTTTAATATATCTGAGGAATCAGAATGGCAGAGGTTTAGTAAGTTTGAGCCATTCCAGATTGGGAAGTTTTTTGTCATACCTGATGAGAATAGTTATGAGCTTCAGAATGGATCGATTCCTATCTTCATAAAACCCGGAATGGCTTTTGGAACTGGGCTTCATCCAACAACAAGGATGTGTATAAAATTACTTGAGACTCTTCCCCTGGAGGGTAAACTGGGTATAGATGTAGGAACTGGAAGCGGTATATTGGCTATATGTATGTTGAAGCTTGGCTGTATCAGTGTCATAGGAATAGATAATGATCTTGTAGCAATATCTGATGCCAGAGAAAATGCCATTAAAAGTGGGGTTGGAGATCGTTTAGACCTCAGGTTGGGAGATCTACTTAATGATTATAACGGGGAGAAGGTTGATGTGATTACTGCCAACTTACTTCCTCAACTTATGCCACCACTCTTTGCTAAGGCTTCTTCTGTCTTGAATCCAAATGGGTATCTTATAGCAAGTGGCTTCTCCGAGAATGAGGATGGAGAGGTTATAGAACTTGCCCGTTCTTTTAATTTCTCTCTGAAGAATAGACTTGTAGAAGAGGGATGGTCTGCACTCCTTTTTGTCTATGACACTCCTTAGAGTCTTTTTAGAAAAAGTCTCTAAAACTATTAGGGTTTCTGATAGAGAGATCCTTCGTCATATCTCGGCAAGGAGACTTTCGGTGGGTGATGATTTAATAGTCTGCGATGGGGACGGAAGGTCTTATATATACAGGATTAGAGAGAAGAGCCCAACCAGTGTCTTGTTAGAGTTGGTAGAACCTGTAGATTTTTCTCCACCGTCAAAAAATGTCATATATGCCCAGGCTCTTCTAAAGCCCAGAAAACTGGACCCTATTGTCTCATACAGTACACAACTGGGTGTTGAGGCGTTTGTTTTCTTCATATCCAGAAGGTCCTCCATACAGGACCTGGACGTAGTTGAAAAGAGGTTGGATAGATTGAGAAAGATAGCCAGGGCATCTGCAGAGATATCTATGAACAGGATACCAGATATAAAGGTTGTGCCTGATCTTTCGACACTTTTGGAACAATTTAGCACATATAAGCCACTTATGCTTTATGAGAATGCTCAGGAGAGGTTAAATCTCGATTGGCTTAAGAATAACGATATTAGAGATATACTTTTTATCATAGGTCCAGAGGGAGGATTTGAGGACGAAGAGGTAGAGCTGGTAAGAGAAAGAGGCGGATATATCCTTTCATTAGGAGACAGGATATTGACCTCGGAAGTGGCAGGTTTTGTCGTCTTGTCTCTTATTCAATTTGGGATCTAAATTATGAAGTTTCGAATATATACCTTTGGTTGTAAGACCAATCAGTACGACTCAGAATATCTCAGAAGGGTCCTGGTTAACTCTATGGAGGAAGCCAGTGATAGAGAGGCTCCAGATGTTATTATTGTCAATACCTGTTCAGTAACACATATAGCAGAGAGGAAGGCTAGAACCTTAATCAGGCATCTTCTGAGGACTTATCCCAACGCCAGGATAATTGTTACTGGATGCTATGCAGAGAGAGATCCAAAGGGGATAGAGAATCTTGGGGCCCTTACAGTAGTGGGGAATAGAGATAAAGAAAGACTCTATAAGCTATTTTCTCCAAACTCGAGTCCTAAGGTCCTGCCTGTAGAGAAAGAAAAGAGAATAAGGGCTTTTGTAAAGATCCAAGATGGATGTGATGATTTCTGTTCTTACTGCATAGTACCATATGTAAGAGGTCCTGTCCGTTCTAGGAATACGAGAGAGATTCTCGATGAGATTAAAGCCCTAGCGGATCTTGGTTATCCGGAGATAGTGCTTACTGGTATACATATAGGTAGGTTTGAAGATGATAGGATTCGGCTCCCCGATTTGGTAAGACTTATTCATAGAGAAACTCCTTCTATAAAGAGGATCAGACTGAGTTCCCTAGAGCCACAGGAAGTAGACAGAGGAATTATAGAACTTTTTAGGGAAATTCCAAATCTGTGCCCCCATATTCATCTTGTTGCTCAGAGTGGTAGTAATAAGGTACTCAGGGATATGAAAAGGAGATATACAAGGGAGGAGTATCTATCCCTGGTAGAAGAATTTAGATCAGTAAGAGATGATATAGAATTTACCACAGATATAATAGTTGGTTTTCCTTCTGAGGAGGAGAGAGATTTTGAAGATACCATATCTCTGGTGAAAGAGGTCGAATTTATTAAGGTTCATATATTCCCTTTTTCTCCTAGACCTGGAACTGAGGCTTTTAACCTGAGACAGATAGATAAGAGGATTGTTAGGGAGAGGGAAACAAGGCTTAGGGATGTAAGCTTGGATGTAGCCTTTAATAGACTCAGACGTCTTGTGGGAGAGAATCTAGAGATACTTGTAGAAAGATGTTCAAACAATGTTGCAACTGGTCTGACAACTACCTATATCAGGGTCAATTGTACTGTATCCTGTCTAGTTTCAGTAGGAAGTTTAATAGATGTTCACATCGAAGGGCTGGAGAAGAGAAAAGATAGTATAGTCCTTAAAGGAACATCTTAGAGATTTTGTGACGGTTGATTTTCTAACCTTTAGTGATATAATTCTATCTCTAGGTGATGTATTATGCCTGAAAAGATTAAGAATGTGGCAGTAATAGGGTTAGGAAGGTTTGGTTTTTCGCTGGCTGTAAACCTGCAACAGCTGGGTTGTGATGTATTAGCCATTGATAGTGATGCGGACGTTGTAGAGAATATAAAAGATAGCATATCTCAGGCTTTGGTTTTAGATGCTACCGATGAGACTGCTCTGAGAGAGGCAGGTATAGGTGATATGGATGCTGTATGTATCTCAACTGGGAGAGATCTGCAATCAAGCGTATTGACTGCCCTAATAGTTAAGAAGCTTGGGGTGAGATATATCCTGGCTACTGCGATAAATGACTTACATAAGAAGATACTGGAAAAAATTGGGGTAGATCTGGTTGTCTTTCCTGAGAAGGATATGGGAGCTAGGATCGCCTATCGACTAACTCACCCTACTATTCTGGAGAGGATAGAGGTTTCTCCTGATGTAGAGATGATAGAGATAGACCCTCTGGATTGGATGATAGGAAGATCTCTAGTAGAGATAGATCTACCTAGAAGGTATAACGTGAGGATATTTGCTATAAGAAGGGGGAATATAACCATAACAGAGCTCACCGGAAGCACAAAGATACTGAAGGACGATAAGATATACATCTATGGAAAACATAGTGATATAGAGAAATTTGTGGAGCATTAGTTATGCAGAGAGAAAGTAATCCCTGGCGCTTTATAGTTCTGAGTTTTCTTTTTATAATCCTTGCAGGGACATTTCTTCTGATGTTACCATTCTCTTCCCGTTCCGGAAGATTTACCGATCCTCTCACCGCCCTTTTCACAGCAACTTCTGCTACGTGTGTCACAGGTCTGGTGGTTGTTGATACCGGGACATACTGGTCTTCCTTTGGACAGATCGTTATCCTGCTCCTGATACAGTTGGGTGGTATAAGCTATATGACTCTGTTGAGTTTTGTAGCCCTTTTACTTCGTAGACAGGTCTTTTTGCGTGAGAGGATTCTCCTCCATGAGACCCTTAATACCTGGTCGATCAGAGGAGTTATGAGGTTGGCAAGGTTGGTCCTTTTTACAGTGATCTTCTTTGAGGGGATCGGTGCATTTTTCCTCTTTTTAGTTTTTGTAAGAAGTTATCCGATTATCACCTCTATAAAATTTGGTATCTTTCATAGTGTTTCTGCTTTTTGTAACGCTGGCTTTGATCTCTTGGGGGGATTTAAGAGTTTTACCGGATATGTTGATAACCCTCTCTTGGTATTTACTGTAACCTTTCTTGTTATCTTTGGGGGTATAGGGTTTATAGTTGTATATGACCTTAGAAGTAACTATTTTACTTGGAAGAAGCTTACTCTACACTCTAAGCTGGCAATATTGACCACAATTATCCTGATAGTTTCAGGAATGTTAGTTATCTCCTCCTTAGAATGGAAAAACCCAAATACACTAGGTAATCTCTCTATAAGAGGAAAACTGCTGGGAACATATTTCCAAAGCGTAACTCCCAGAACCGCAGGTTTCAGTACTGTTAATATTGGAGGGATGCATCCTGAAACATTACTTTTTATTATGTTGCTTATGTTTATAGGTGCATCCCCAGGTGGTACTGGAGGAGGTATCAAGACGGTGACATTTGCTGTCCTATTATTTGCGGTAAGGGCTACCCTTATGGGTTACGAAAGTGTTGAAGTCTTTGGACGCAAGTTATACTGGGATTCTGTCAGAAGAGCCTGGGTTTTATTCTTTCTGTCTTTGGGTCTTATCTTTGTGAGCTGGTTTATACTCTTATTAACGGAGGACTTTCCTCCCCTTAATCTTCTTTTTGAGGTAACTTCAGCATTTGGCACGGTTGGTCTATCGACTGGTATAACCCCAAGTTTATCTCCTCTTGGAAGGATAGTAATAATCTTGGATATGTATCTTGGGAGAGTTGGTTTAGTGGTTTTTGGGTTATCTCTCTTGTATCCTTTAAGAAGAAAGGCTCATATAGAACTGCCTTATGGTGAGGTGAGTATAGGATGAGATTCCCTTGGCAGTATAACAATCTAAACAGGCCTACTCAATATGGAGTGATAGGGATTGGTAGATTTGGTACATCTGTAGTTGAGACATTGGTAGATTTGGGTTATGAGGTACTTGCCATAGATCCCGAGGAAAAGAATATCGAAAGAGTAAGAAATATAGCTACTTATACCGCAGTGGTTGATGTAACTAATGAGAAAGAGTTAGAGGAAACAGGGATCACTAATGTTGACGTGGCTATAATCTGTCTGTCTGATTTGGAGATGAATATCCTTGCCACGATGATAGTTAAGGAGCTGGGAATAAAGTACATAATTGCTAGAGGATTGAACGACAATCATATGGAGATCCTTAAATTGATCGGTGTGGACTGGATTGTATGCCCAGAGAAAGAGATGGGAAGGAGAATAGCCCAGAAGATGGCTATCCCAGGTATAACTGACCTTATGGATGCAATACCTGAAGCCAGAGTTATTGAGATTACTCCTACTCCTGACCTTATTGGTAAGAAGATCCACGATCTCACGCTTACCACTAGGAGGGTTCTGGTATTGGGTATAAGGAGAAATGGTAGCGCTATAATTGTTCCCAGCCCTGAAGAGCTTATAAGACCAAACGATAAGATATACCTGTTTGGAGCTCCTTCTGCACTTGAAGATTTTATAACATAGTAGTATTATTATACGAGGATGGCCTGTACCGTAAAGGACTGGACCATCTGATGGTTGGCTGATGAAAGAAAAAAATTCGTCCGGTACCATATCGGACTGGAACGGAGGTGTTTGTTATGCGTATATCTAACAGGGAGATCGCTTTAGGTGGGTTATTTGGAGGTATCATATTGCTTCTTGGTTTTTCTTATCTCGGTTATATTCCCCTTCCTACCCTAGCCGGTGCAGCCACTATTATGCACATACCGGTCATAATAGCAGGTTTACTTCTTGGACCTAAGTTTGGAGCCATAGCAGGTACACTATTTGGCCTCTCTGCTCTCTACTATTTTTTAAGTATAGCTCCTCCCTGGGTTCTGTTTCCCGCCAGACCTCTTATAGGGGTTGTGCCTCCTCTTGTATACTGGGGGATATCCAGAGCACTTGGCAGAAGGGAAAGGAGATTTGTCAGATGGTTATCTCTTGCTGTTTCACTATTACTTTTGGTCGTCACATTAAAATTAAGCTATGACAAGTTAGGTATTAATTTTTGGTTTATCCTCCTCTCTTTGTTGTTGATTTTGGTTGTTGTCTTCTGGATAAGGAGTTCTGACCCAAAGATAGTTTCCCTTGCTATAGCCTCATTCCTGGGAAGTATGACAAATACCGTTGGGACATTGGGACTGGCAGTAATCTTTAAGATTTTCCCTATTGGTACAGCCATTTCTATTGGGATCCTTCAAGGTATCCCAGAGGCTATACTGGCTGTGGTTATATGCACTCCGGTAGTGATGGCCCTGGAAAGGAGAGTTAGAGTATGATAATAGCCATAGATGTTGGAAATACCAATATAGACATTGGGTTTTTTCAGGGATACCGACTGTTAAGGCACTTTGAACTCTCTACCAATAGACAGGCTACCAGTTATGAGTATGCATTAAATCTTTCCTGGCTTATAAGTAATAATAATCTAAAGTCGGATGATGTTGAAGGGGTTGCTTTATCCTCAGTTGTACCACCTGTGACTCTGGAATTAGAACGTGCCGTAAGGTATCTCTTTGGAATAAAACCGTTTATAGTTGCTCCTGGCATAAAGACCGGTCTGATTATAGATGTAGAAAATCCTAAGGAGGTAGGTTCAGATATAATATGTAACGCAGTCTCTCTTGTGGAGGACTACAGAATATCTGGGATAGTGGTAGATTTTGGCACTGCAATTACTGTTACTGGAGTTAAAGATAGGAGACTACTTGGGGTAGCTATAGCTCCTGGGATATGGACTGCTAGCTCTGCCCTATGGGAGAGGGCAGCAAGGCTCTCTCCCATAGATATATTCAATCCTCCGGAGAGCGTGCTTGGTAAGAATACCGTCACTGCAATGCAGTCTGGAATAATATATGGTTTTGTAGGACTGGTAGATAAGCTTGTTTCCTTGGAATTAGAAGAGATGAAGATAGAACCATTTGTTATAGCTACCGGTGGCTGGTCTGAGAGAATAGCCAAGTACTGTAGTACAATAAATCTGGTAGACCCGTACCTTACCCTTAAAGGATTGTGTAGATTATATATGAAGAATATCTAGCCAATTGACTTTTTTCTCCCTTTTCATACAATATAAGGGTGGATACTAGGGTAGATAAGATAAGAAAGAGATGGAGAGAGTCGATTCCTCTTAGAAACATAGCATTACTCTACGGCGAAGTAGCATTTATCGGTGTATTAAATGGCACCATTGGCACTTATCTGGGAATATTTGCTATAAGACTTGGGGCTTCCAATACTATTATTGGTCTTATGTCATCTCTACCTGCTCTTATAACCGTACTTCTTATGTATCCAGCTTCCCAGCTGGTTAATCTCTGGAAGGACAAGATAGAGATAAACAAGTGGGCATTTTTATTCACCAGGATTCTCTATCTCCCTCTAGTATTTGCTCCCTATCTTCCCCATCCGGCATCTTTTATACTGCTGATTGTTACCCTACTGGCTATACCTGCTACATCTGCTAATATCGCCTTCAATGTTATGTTTATCGACCTTGTACCTTCTTATCTGAGAGCCACCATCCTCTCTAACAGAAATATGCTCCTGATGTTTATACAGACATTAACCTCTACTTCGGTAGGATATTTTCTCGATAGGGTTAGATTTCCTATGAACTTTCAGATTATTATGTTTATCGGATTTGTCTCCAGTATGTTAAGTCTTTATCTTATGACTTTTTTAAAACCGATAAGAAAACTTAATAGAGCTGAGAGGGTACTTATTGATTGGAAGAGAATATTTTATTCAATAGGGACACAGTTTAAGGATATAATTAACATCTTTGAAGAGGATCAAGGCTTCAAAAGATTTCAGTTTGCCACATTTATATTCTATCTGGGACTCTATATCCCTATGCCTTTATTTGGTATTAGGATGGTAAGAGAACTACACTTTTCCAATTTTGTTATAGGGCTAACATCTACCTCTAGCGGATTGGCGATGGCTCTTTCTTATCCCTTTTGGAACAGGCTTGGGAAGAGGGTAGGGGTGAGGAATGCGCTATTCTGGAGTAATATAGGTATTGCTATCTATCCCTTCCTCTTTATTATGCTTAGAAGGTCTTCTGAGATAATATCTCTTTCAGCTTTGGGCGGATTCTTTAGTGCAGGGTTCAGTATATTTATGTATATGGCACTCCTTATCTTTTTGCCTCCTGAAAAGAGGGCAGAATATCTGGCGATAAATGGAGTTATCTCAAATATAAGCCTTACAGTAGGTCCCGTAATTGGGACCCAGCTATCAAATATTATGGGTATATCACCTGTATTCTTTATAGGTACGGCGGTCAGAATTGTTGGAACGTATCTCTATTTGAGGAGTATTCCAAAGAATGAATCTAGTTAAGTTCCTATCTCCCAGCTCTCCAGATATCTCTTCTGTTCTTCTGTTAACTCGTCTATCTCTATGCCCATAGTCAGGAGCTTTCTCTTTGCTACTGCCCTGTCGATCTCCATTGGGACATTTAATACCTTTGGAGGAAGATTTTTCCCCTCTCTAACCAAGAACTCCACCGCTAATGCCTGGTTAGCAAAACTCATATCCATAACGCTTGAGGGATGGCCTTCTGCACAGGCAAGGTTTAGCAATCTCCCCTTAGCCAATAGGTATAGTCTTTTGCCATCTGGAAGGGTAAATTCTTCCAGCTCATCCCTTACCATTCTTCTGGAAACGGATATCTCTTCTAGTCCCTTTACATCTATCTCCACATCAAAATGTCCAGAATTACCAAGTATGGCACCATCTTTCATAAGATAGAAGTGCTCTCTCCTTATCACATTTATATTTCCGGTAACTGTTACAAAGATATCTCCGTATCTTACTGCGTCTCTTATTGGCATAACATCATATCCATCCATAACCGCCTCTAATGCCTTTATGTGGTCCACCTCTACCACTATCACTTTGGCACCCATACCTCTGGCTCTACTTGCCAGTCCCCTGCCACATTGTCCATACCCACACACAACAAATACTTTTCCCGCTAGCAGGATATTGGTGGCTCTCAATATACCGTCTATCGTACTCTGCCCTGTCCCATATCTATTATCGAAGAAATGTTTGGTCATAGCATTGTTTACTGCTATTACAGGTATCTTTAACTGGTTTTTCCTTTCTAGACTTAAAAGTCTATTTACTCCAGTGGTTGTCTCTTCAGTACCACCTATTACATATCCTCCAAATTCATCCCATCTCTTGTGTAAGACTGCAGTTAAGTCTCCTCCATCATCCATAATTATATGAGGCTCTGTAGAGAGGACCATTTCGATATCTCTGTAGTACTCATCGGTGTTTATTCCTCTTTTTGCAAAGACACTTGCAGTCCCTTCTTCTCTTAGTGCTTCTGCAACTTCATCTTGAGTACTTAATGGGTTTGATCCACATAGGGCGATCTCTGCCCCACCTGTCCTGAGTGTCCTAGCTAGGACAGCTGTTTCCGCTGTTACATGGAGACACATTCCTATCCTTATACCAGCGAATGGTTTATCCCTGTTAAATTCTTCTCTCAAAGAAACCAAAACAGGCATCTGCCTTTCCGCCCATTCTATCCTTAAGCTTCCTTTATCCATCTACTCCTCCTTTTTTCCATATATCTGTGAAATATACCTTTAGGATGATTTTTATCATAGCAGCTATAGGAACCGCCAGTATAACCCCCCAGAATCCCAGGAGTTTTCCAAATACTAGGAGAGAAAATATAACTGTTAATGGATGTAAGCCCATAGTCTTACCCATAACATTAGGTACTACAAAGTGTGCCTCCAACTGCTGAACAACCAGGTACCATATACTAACTTCTAGGGCCTTCCACGGAGAAATCGTTAGGGCTACTATAATCGCCGGTATGGCTCCTATAAATGGGCCAAGGTAAGGGATTATCTCTGTAAATCCAGCTATGATTCCAAGAATAAGAGGATAATTTATTCCAAGTATCCACGCCCCAAGACCATCTGCCAGACCTACAAAGACACAGAGGATAAGTTGAGCTTTCAAAAATGATTTAAAGCTTGTGTTTATTTCTTTTAGTGCATTAAGGGTTTTATCCTTGATATTTTCTGGTATGATACTTATAAACCATCTCTCTATGTTTTCCATATCTATCAGGAAATAAAAGTTCAGGACTATAGCCAATATTATTGTAAATATGGAATTAGTTAGGCTTATTATAAAGTTGAAAGCCTTAATTCCTATACCAGATAGATAAGCTTCTATTCTTGGCTGGATAGATGCCAGAAATGAATCTACCATTTTTTGCATGGCTGGATTTGTCTGGAACATATCCTGAAGATGTTTTAGTCCATCTGTTAAGACATTGTAGTATTTAGGTATATCCTTCACTAAAGACAAAATCTGATTCCCCAATATTGGTAATATCAAGATGAGAAGGGTCACTACAGGAGTTATTATCATTATATAGAAGATGCCGATAGCTAAACCCTTCTTTAGTCTTAACTTACGAGCAAGTTTTGTAACCGATGGATTTACCACATAAGCCAGGGCACCAGTGATAAAAAACAGTATGACTATACTACGTATCTCATATATAAACCAGAGAAGAAAGAGAATACCTAGAACCCAGAGGAAATTCCTCTGCCAATCTTTCATTTCAATGCAGCCCTTATAAAACCAGAGAAAAGAGGATGAGGTCTGTTTGGTCTGGAGGTAAATTCTGGATGAAACTGGGTGGCTATAAAGAACGGATGGTCCTTTAATTCTATTATCTCGACCAGATCTCTTTCTTTATATATACCACTTACTACAAGTCCATTACTCTCGAGTATACCTCTATATTCGTTATTAACCTCATATCTGTGACGGTGTCTTTCTACAACATAGGTTTTATTGTAGAGCCTAGATGCCAATGTACCTTCTTTGAGTTCGCATCTATATCCTCCTAGCCTCATCGTTCCGCCCATATTTTTTATCTCTCTCTGTTCAGGTAGGAGGTCTATCACAGGATAAGGTGTCTTGGGGTCAAATTCGGTACTGTTTGCTCCCTCTAAATGACATACATTCCTGGCAAATTCTACCACTGCACACTGCAGTCCCAGACATAATCCAAGGAAAGGTACCTTGTTTTCTCTAGCGTATCTTATAGCTGTTATTTTACCCTCTATGCCTCTCTGACCGAAACCTCCAGGGACTAAGATTCCATCGACACCTTCCAGAACACTAACCCCTTCCTTTTCAACAGATTCAGCATCGACCCATCTTATATTTACCCTAGTACCTTCCCATATTCCACTGTGCTCTAGGGCAGAAACAACACTTAGATAGGCGTCTTTTAATCCTATATACTTACCAACAAATCCTATAGTTACACTTCTTTCTAGATTTTTTGCCCTATGTACCAATTCTTCCCAATCTTGAAGCCTGGGGGTTCTATTTTCCATTCCCAAGATTTCAGTTATGATATTACCTACCATTGATCGTTCGAAGTGTAGTGGTACTTCATAGATGCAGTCCATATCTGGGGCATCAATAACCGCATTGGAATCTACATCACAAAAGAGGGCTATCTTATCCTTTACATCTGGAGGCAGCTCCCTGTCTGTCCTGCAGATTATCATATCTGGCTGAATCCCTATACTCCTCAGCTCCTTTACACTGTGTTGGGTGGGTTTTGTCTTTACTTCTCCAGATGTCTTCAGATAAGGAACCAGGGTAACATGTATATACATTACATTCTCCTTACCAATGTCCTTCTTTAGCTGTCTTATAGCCTCTAGAAAAGGAAGCCCTTCTATATCTCCAACCGTTCCTCCAACCTCTACTATGACTATGTCATAGCCCTTTCTACCCAGGCTCAGTATCCTCTCTTTAATCTCATTCGTGATATGGGGTATTACCTGGACAGTACCTCCTAGAAATTCGCCCTTTCTCTCCTTGTTGAGTACTGACCAGTAGATCGTTCCAGCGGTAACATTATTTTCCCTGGTCATATTTGAATCGATAAACCTTTCATAATGCCCTAGATCTAGATCTGTCTCTGCTCCATCTTCTGTGACAAATACCTCTCCATGCTGGTATGGGTTCATAGTACCGGGGTCAACGTTTAGATATGGGTCCAGTTTTTGTATAGTAACCTTAAAGCCTCTTGCCTTTAATAGACGTCCTATGGAGGCAGCGGTTATTCCCTTACCTAAAGAAGATACCACTCCACCAGTTACAAATATAAGCTTCATATCTTTAACAGATAGACCTCTGTAGATTTAGGGAGTGTCTCAGGCGTTATTTCAACCTTGTTATCTTCTATCCTCTTAACTGGATAAGAGATATTTTTAAGGAATTCATCTACCGGCTTTATACTCCAATCCTTCACATAAGTAGTCTTATAGTGCATCGGTATGGCTATCCTGGGATTTATATCTTTTATAATAGTCCTTGCCTCTTCCGGTTCTATAGTGTAGAATCCACCAACAGGTACAAGCAGAATATCTATCTCACCTATGGCCTTTAGCTGGGTATCATTTAGCATCTCTCCTAAGTCCCCAAGATGACAGACCTTTAACCCCTCTGCCTCTATAACAAATATAGTTATCTGTCCTCTCTGTGCTCCTCTGTTTTTATCATGAGCTGCCTTGATCCCCTTTATTTTTATACCCTTGTATGTAAATTCCCCTTGATCTCTTACTACGTAGGGGTTACCTTTTACCCTCTTTACCGCATTGTGATCAAAGTGATCGTGCGAAACGGTAACAATATCTCCAACGAGTTCTCTCACAGGATATGGGATATCTTCACCAAAGGGGTCGGTTACTACAGTACCTAAAGATGTCTTTATAGTAAAGCATGCATGCCCATTATATTCTATCCTCATAATCCTCTCCTCCTAAAAGGTCTAATAGATTTTCTCCACAGAAATCTGGCTTCAAAGAGGCTTCTAGATCCTCCAATTCTTCTTTAGATGTTATACCACTCAAAACTATCCCTGTCTTGCAACCTAGCCTTTTCCCTGCTATCAGGTCTGTTTCTATCCTGTCACCTATAAGGATGACCTCTTTTGGGTCTTCAATATCGAACTGAGTTAATATAAGTTTCAAACCCACTATTTCCGGCTTACCAATCACTACAGGTTGCTTCCTGGATGCCGTCTCTACAGCCTTTACAATACTTCCTCCTCCAGGAATTATGCCATTTTCAGTAGGAAACGTTGGATCTATATTTGTCGCTATAAACCTAGCCCCAGAAAAAATTGCCTGCTGGGCATAGGTAAGTTTCTGAAAGTTAAAATTCCTGTCCATCCCAACTATAACATAATCAATGGGAGGTTCGTAGTTCGACCAGAAGAGATTTCTAAATCCCAACTCTTCTAGTTCAAAAACTATTCCTTCTTCTCCTACAATAAAGATCCTAACATTTTTATCCGCCTCTCTATCCAGATAGAGTGCGGTAAGATAACTGGATGTAAATATGTCAGATATAGAGATATCTATCCCTATATCTCCAAGTAGTTCTGCTAACCTCTTTCTTGTTCTTGTAGAGTTATTGGTAAGATAGACCACATTGATACCTTTTTCTTTTAATAACTTTATCCCCTTTATAGCTTCAGGTATCGGGGTCCTTCCCTTTATAACTACTCCATCTATATCCAGTATCGCTAACTTTATACTGTTAAGCTCCAAAAAACCTCTCTCTCCTTGCTATCAGAAGGGGCTTATTATCCTCTATAACAGTTGTCTCACCGGCAATAGCATTTCTCAGATCTTTTGGAAGACTAAAGATTGCCCTATGGGTTTCTCCATCATAGTATTTCAGATTGATAATACCAAGTTTTTCTAATCTAGTGTTAACCTCTTCTTCACTCAACTTCACCGGATCTTTCCCTAAGGTAGCCATAACAAAGCCCCAATCTGAATCGTACATTGGAACATAGGTATGATAGGACCTGACCAGTGGAAAGACCTGTTTTAAGGTGTTATGGATAGCCGTATGTGCCTTATTGTTAATGATTGAGACACTCAATGCCTGAGTAACAAATACACCACCTTCATTGAGATGCTCCTTTATAGTGGTGTAGAATTCTTTAGTAAATAATTTAGATGCAGGTCCTTCTTCAAGAGGTTCTGTAAGGTCACTGATTATAACGTCAAACTTCTCTTTAGAGTTCTCTATATAAGCCCTTGCGTCTCCAATAACAAGTTCTGCTCGAGGATCATTAAAAGACCCTCCAGCCAGATGGGGGAGGTATTCCTTGCAAAGCTCAATAACCTCCTCATCTATATCTACCATCACCGCCCTTTCTACTGGATGCCTGAGGATCTCTCTTAGAGTTGCTCCCTCTCCTCCACCAAGGAGTAGGACCTTTTTGGGATTATCTGCTAGGATCATTGCAGGGTGTACCAATGCTTCATGGTATATGTATTCGTCTCTTTCAGAGGATTGACTCTCTCCGTCTAAGATGAGCATCTTACCAAACTGGTAACTTTCTAAGATCTCTGCTACCTGATACTGTGTCTCTCTTACTACCAGGCTTCTCTTTATACCATGCACATGGTACTCATTTGGTACTACCAGTTCCAAGAACCATTGCCAGTTATGAGCTCTCGACATATTCCCTCACCTCCTCAGTGGTATGTAAGGTATGGACGAATTTATTATTCTCTGCCGGAATTCCTCTGTCCACACGTGTTATATAGGCAGACTGGGCTTTCAGCCCTTCAGATATTACATCGCATGCCTTCCAAGGGTCTGTAGTTTCTCCGCAGGTATATATATCTACTGCTGCATAACCACACTCTGGCCATGTATGTATAGAGATGTGAGATTCAGCTATTACCACCACTCCACTCACACCTATAGGGTTAAACTTATGGAATACTGCCTCTTTTATATGTGCATTGGCAGCAATAGCAGCCTTTATCATAAGTTCCTTTATCTTTTCTACATTATCTAAAAAGTCTGCCTGGCACCCAGAGAGTTCCATTATTATATGGACCCCGAGAGTCTTCATCTCAAGTTCCCAACCCCTTTCTTTTAAGATTTTGTGTAGGGATAGGTTCTATATACCCCCTACACAATTTATAACTATACAGTTTTTTATAAAAAAATGCAATAACCTGTAGGCTGGACCTTATATAGAAGCCCTTAGAATCCTTAATTTTCTATAACGGTATTCCTAAGTACTCCTATCCCTTCTATCTCTGCTTCGACCACATCTCCAGGTCTTACTGGAGCAATCCCTGAAGGTGTTCCAGTAGCTATTATATCACCGGGTTCAAGAGTCATATGACGTGTTATAAATGCAATTATCTTTGGTATCCTGAATATAAGGTTTTTGGTATTATCTTTCTGCCGAATGACTCCATTTACCCTGAGTTCTATATCCAGATTATGTGGGTCTTTTATATATTCCTTTAGGACTAAATAGGGTCCTAAGGGACAGAAAGTATCAAAGCTTTTTGACCTGAACCAGGGATTGGCTATACTCAGGTCTTCTGTCTGCATATCTCTTGCGGTAACATCGTTTACAATCGTATAACCCAAAACATAGTCCATAGCCCTTTCTTCGGGGATATTTTTTGCCCTTTTACCTATAATTACCCCTAATTCGACCTCGGGGTCCACCCTTGTAAGCCAGCTTGGATATATAATACAATCTTCGTTGCCTATTATAGACGATACCGCCTTACTAAAAAATATTGGTTCTCTAGGGGCGCTATATCCGGTCTCTCTGGCATGCTCCAAGTAGTTTCTCCCGAGGGCTATTATCTTAGACGGCTTTATCATTGGTGGCAGAATCTTAAATGAGTCCACAGTTAATGTATTTACCAATCCGTGGTGTTTGAGAAAGATTATAACTCTCTCTAGATACAGGGGTAAGTTTTCTATACCTAATAGGTCCTCTATCTGCCTGGGGGATCTTATACTATTTTCATTTATGACACTAAAAGTCTGTATCCCCTTAGTTAAATTTATGGTCTTATCTTCAAGTAATAAACCTATAAAAGTTTCCGTATTACTTTGACAGTTTAGGAGTTTCATCTTCCCCTCCAGCGTTATAAAATTTTTGTCTATTATATCATACTGTGATATAATCTAAGTTGCATAATCTAACCAGAGGAGGACTCTCTTATGATTATGACAGTAAAAGGTCCGATTGATGATGATTCTTTGGGTAGGGCATTAGTCCATGAGCATATTATGTGTGACTTTTCTGGAGCAGAAGAGGCTTCTAGAGATAAGTATAACCAAGAAGAGGTTGTAAAAACTATGTTGCCGTTTGTTGAGTCGATAAAAGATTACGGCTTTAGTAGTTTCTTTGACTGTACGCCAAAGTATATTGGACGTGATGTAGAGGTTTTACTCCGACTTTCAGAGCTATCTGGTATCAATATAGTTACCAATACGGGATATTATGGTGCAGCTAATGATAAATTCTTACCCAGATTTTTGTACGAGTTAAATGAAGAAGAGATAGCAGAACTATGGATAAAAGAATTGAAGGAAGGGATAGAGGGTACTAATATCAGACCTGGGTTTATAAAGACTGGGGTCGATCCATTTGAATTAAGTGAAGTAGATAAGAAACTTATAATGGCATCTGCTATTACTCATCTTGAGACAGGACTGACTATTGCCTGCCATACGGGAGAGGGGACCTGCGCCCTGGAGACGCTGAAAGTTATAAAGGAAAGTGGTGTTTCACCATCCGCACTTGTGATAGTCCATGCTGATAGTATAGAAGATAGAGATGTAATATTTAGACTGGCTGAAGAGGGATGCTGGATAGAGTATGACTCCATAGGGAGCAAGTCTATAGAGTTTCATACAGGTCTCATTATGGAGACTATAGAAAGAGGATTTATTTCAAGTTTATTACTTTCTCACGATGCTGGATGGTATACAGTTGGGGAGCCTAGAGGCGCTCTGGATAGGATTCGACCATATACCTATATTGGGGAGTCTCTTATCCCTAGACTTATTAGAGAAGGGCTGGATGAGGATATTGTAAATAGAATTCTGGTAGATAATCCTGCTAGAGCTTTTGCAGTATCTGTTAGAAAATTATAGAGGATTCTTAACAATTTCTTAAAGAAAATAATAATTAAAAGGTTGTCATATTGTTTCTTGTTGGGATAAAATTATAATATGGAGCTTAAGGAACGAGTAGCCTATATAGTTATATCTCTATTGGCTAGCGTTGCTATCATAGGTGTGGTGTTGATATTCGTCTTTATTGCCAAAGAAGCCTTACCTGTCTTCTTTAATCCAGAGATCAAAAAGGAAGTAAATCTTAGGACATTCTTTTTAACCCGCGACTGGCAACCTATTGGCCTGGAGCCTAAATATTCTTTTCTCCCTTTGATTGTAGGTACTATAAAGGTTACGATAATTGCTCTTATAGTAGCCTTACCCCTCTCTTTAGGCTCCGCTATTTTTACCGCAGAATTTGCTCCAAAAAGATTAAGAGAGATAATAAAGCCTGTAATAGAACTTTTTTCTGCTATACCTTCAGTAGTGCTGGGCTTTTTTGCACTTATGACTATAGCCTCTTGGGTGCAGAATATATTTCATGCCACTTCAAGATTAAACGCTGTAACCGCTGGTTTTGCCCTTGCATTTGCAGTTATTCCCATTACCTATACGATATGTGAAGATGCGTTGAATACTGTTCCCAGAGAACTGAAAGAGGCGAGTATAGCTTTAGGAGCTACTAGGTGGCAGACGACTGTCAGGGTTGTTTTGCCCTCTGCCTCCGGTGGTATCTTTGCCGGTATTATGCTCGGACTGGCCAGAGCTATGGGTGAGACTATGATAGTACTTATGGTTTCAGGAAATGCTGCACAGATAACATTGAGTTTTTTGGATTCTGTAAGGACCATACCAGCTACTATAGCTGCAGAGATGGGGGAAGTAGCTTTTGGTAGCACCCATTATGTTGTCCTGTTCTTTCTAGGTTTAATACTTTTTTCTATTACATTTGTTATAAACTATATAGCTTCTATCCTTCTAGAGAGAACACAGAAGAGACTTAGGGGAGAGAGATGAAGTTTAGAGAAAAAGTCTATGTATTCTTTACTGCTCTTACTGTATTAATTGTCGTTGGTTTACTCTTCTACATAATATTCGATATAGTTAGAAATGGAATAGGAGTAATAAGCTGGGAATTTATATCTCAACCACCGAGAGAGGGGATGACAAAGGGGGGAATATTTCCGGCTCTCTATGGGACTCTTCTCAGAACCTTATTGATGCTGATATTTGTTGTTCCTATAGGGGTCTTTACTGCTGTATACCTTAATGAATATGGGAGTGGTAAAAGGTTTTCTAAGTGGATAAGACTGGCTATAAATAATCTTGCAAGTATTCCTTCGATAGTATTTGGTCTTTTCGGTTTGGGATTTTTTGTGCTTTTTTTGAGATTTGGGGCTGGACTCCTATCTGCCTCTCTGA
The DNA here is from genome assembly GCA_964655195.1 of uncultured bacterium. GTDB lineage: Bacteria > DUMJ01 > DUMJ01 > DUMJ01 > DUMJ01 > DUMJ01. The sequence continues at coordinate 4,815 of CAZZLK010000064.1, read as the reverse complement.
CTGTTGGATTACTTACCCTCCCTTTAGTGGTTGTTTCTACAGAAGAGGCTCTAAGAGCGGTTCCCAATTCTTACAGAGAGGCTGGTTTTGCCTTGGGGGCTACAAAATGGCAGGTTATAAGGTTGATCGTTCTTCCACAGGCACTACCGGGTATATTAACCGGAGCTATTTTGAGTGTAGGTAGAGGGATGGGAGAGGTGGCCCCTATTTTATTTACAGGGGTAGCCTATTATCTCCCTTATCTTCCCTCATCTATCTTTGATCAGTTTATGGATCTTGGTTATCACATATATATTATGACTACTCAATCTTTTGATGTTGAATTGACAAGACCTATCCAGTATGGAAGTACATTGGTCCTTCTTGCTCTTACCTTCTCTTTAAATATTGTTGCTATTCTTATAAGGTCTAAGATGCGAAAAAGGAGACTGGGTTAAATGGTTAATAACTTAAAGATAAAGATTTCGGTAAGGAATCTGAATATATACTATGGAAGCTTTCTGGCTTTAAAAGACATAACACTTGATATACCTGAAAAGAGTATTACTGCCATTATAGGTCCTTCTGGCTGTGGAAAATCCACATTTTTAAGGGCACTGAACAGGATGAATGAGTTACTGCCAGATGTCAGAACTGTGGGTGAGGTTTTATTAGATGGGCAGAATATTTATAGCCCAAATGTTGATCTGGTTGCTTTGCGGAGAAAAGTGGGAATGGTTTTTCAAAGGCCCAATCCTTTTCCAAAATCTATCTTTGAAAATGTTGCCTTTGGTCTCCGCATTCAGGGTATAAAGAACAGAGAACAGATAGAGGAGATAGTTGAGTTAAGTTTAAGGAGGGCAGCCCTTTGGGATGAGGTAAAGAATAAATTACATAAATCTGCACTGGAGCTTTCCGGTGGACAACAGCAACGTCTGTGTATAGCTAGGGTCCTTGCAGTTCAGCCAGAGGTCATCTTGATGGATGAGCCGGCCTCTGCCCTTGATCCTATAGCAACCCTCCGTATAGAAGACCTTATGAGGGAATTGAGAGAAGAGTACACCATTGTAATAGTTACACATAATATGCAACAGGCGGCAAGGGTTTCTGATTTTACCGCGTTTTTCTTGACAGATGAGAATAGGGCTGGTATGCTTATAGAATACGGAAATACTTCGGAGATATTTACAATGCCTAAAGACCCTAGAACAGAGGGTTATATAACAGGTAGATATGGATAAGGGAGAAGTTGATTTATGGTAAATCCTAGACATATATTTGATGATGAACTGAAAAGCCTCAGGGCAGACCTTTTGAGAATGGGAACGCTAGCTAGGGAGGCTGTTGATAAATCTATTAAGGCTCTTATAAACAGAGATACGAATCTTGCAGATGATGTAATAATAGGTGATGATGTGATAGATAAGATGGATTTAGATATAGAGATGAAGTGTATGGAACTTATAGCAAGACAACAGCCTATGGCTAGAGACCTAAGGACTATAGGAACCATCCTTAAGACTATAACAGATTTAGAACGTATTGCTGACCATGCGGTGGATATAGCAAAGATAGCTAAGATCTTGGCAGACCAGCCTCCTTTGAAGCCTTACATAGATATTCCAAGGATGTGTGAGCTTTCTTTATCTATGTTGGATGATGCACTAAAGTCATTTGTAAATGAAGATGTGGATCTTGCCAAGAAGATGTGCGAGAGAGATGACTTAGTAGATGCATTATATAATCAGGTCTTTAGAGAACTTCTCACATATATGATGGAAGATCCGAAGGCAGTAGTTAGAGCCCTGTATCTTATCTTTGTTGCAAGGTTTTTGGAGAGAGTAGCGGATCATGCCACTAATGTAGGAGAGAGGGTAGTATATATGGTTACAGGAGTTTTAAAGGAGTTAAATGTCTGAAGCTATGTTGGAGAAACTATTGAGAAATACTGTACAGGTTATATCTGTTGAGGAACTAAAAGAGAGGTTAGAGGAGTCTGAAAGGCTAAAGAAGCCTCTTAGGGTAAAGCTGGGGGTCGATCCAACTGCTCCAGATTTACATCTGGGTCACTATGTGGGTTTGAGAAAGCTCAAAGAATTTCAAGAGTTTGGGCACACGATAGTCTTTGTCATAGGAGATTTTACCGCCCGTATAGGAGACCCTTCAGGGCGTTCAGAAACCAGAAAGCCTTTATCTGAAGAAGAGGTAAAAGCTAATGCAGAGACTTATGCAAAGCAGGTCTTTAAGGTATTAGATATAGAAAAGACAGAGGTAAGATTCAACAGTGAATGGCTTGGTAGACTCTCTTCTACCGATATAATAAGACTCACCAGTCTATACACGGTTGCTAGGATGTTAGAAAGGGATGACTTCCAGAAAAGGTTTACCGAGAATCGTCCTATCAGTATCCATGAGTTTCTGTATCCCCTTTTTCAGGCTTATGATTCTGTTGCTATAAATGCTGATATAGAGACTGGAGGGACGGATCAGACATTCAATCTTCTCGTTGGTAGAGAGATACAACCTGAATATGGTCAAAGACCGCAGATAGTATTTACCTGGCCTTTGATAGAGGGAATAGACGGGGTAATGAAGATGAGTAAGAGTTATGGAAATTATGTGGCTTTAGAAGATCCACCCCAGGATATGTATGGAAAGCTTATGTCTATCCCAGATCATCTTATCATCAAGTACCTTACCTTGCTTACTGACTTCTCCGATATGGATATAAAGCGATGGGAAAGGGAGATGCAGGAGGGTCTTAACCCCAAGATAGTTAAAGAGATTCTGGCTATGGAGATTGTTGCCACATTCTATGGTAGGGAAAAGGCTGTAGAATGTAGGGACGAGTTTAATCGTATATTTTCCCAAAAGGAATTACCGAAGGAGATCCCTGAGTTCTATTTAGATTCATCTTACTTTAATTCGGAGATACCACTGGTAGATCTTCTGTTTAATACGGGTCTGGTGTCATCAAAGAGTGAGGCTAGAAGATTAATCCGACAGAGAGGAATTAGAGTAGATGGTTCTACAGTAGAGGACCCGGATGTTAAAATTAGACTAAAGCCTGATGTTATATTACAGGTAGGTAGGCGTAGATTTTTAAAGTTGAAACTTAAAGAAGGATAAATATGGAGGAAAGGGCTCCAGAGGTAAAGCAGGCTGAGGAGAAGCTATATAAGGGTGAAGTTTCAGAAGCTATAAGGATATTGGAACAGTATATCATTAGTCATCCAGAGGATTACTATGCGATAAACAAACTTGGAGTAGCATTTGTTAATGATGGTAAGATAGCTAGAGCTAGAGAATGTTTCCTTAGAGCGATAGAGATAAATCCAAAATTTGCACCTCCCTATAGCAATATAGGAAATCTATGCACTGAATCGGGGAAATATGAGGAGGCTCTTATCTGGTATAAGAAGGCTATAGAGATAGATCCAAACTTTTCCAGTGCCAGAACTAACCTTGCCCACCTTTACCGTCTGACTGGAAGGATAGATATGGCGGTGGATGAGCTCAAGAAGGCTTATCATAGGGAGGGTGGGTGGACGGGTAGTATTAGTAGAAACTGGTGGTTGTGGATTTTGGTTGTAGCTGGTATATTATATTTCGTATATAGGGGTTCCTAATCTAGGGAAAGGAGGGATACCTGTGCCTCTTTTTGGGAGAAGAGAGTCTAAGAAGGTAGATCCTGCTCAGATCCTATCTGATCTGAAGGTGGTCTGCCAAAAGTATCTTGGTGATAGGACGGACAGCATTTTACAGTCCTCTTTAAATAGTATAGGGAAAGACGCTTCAAATTTAACTGTTGACGATATAAGTCCTCTTATAAATAAACTCATCGATAATGTTGTTAATCCTTTAAAAAAAGCTGACTTTAGAGCAGAATTATTCGAGGTAAGAAGAAAATATACTGGTTGAGTTTTACGAAGATTATAAAATTCGAATTTAAGGAGAGCATTGATACTATGAGGGCGAGATTTTTGATCTTTTTTATCTTATTTTTATTAGCTTTTCCGGTTTTCACTGCGAATGCTCAAGGTTTGAAACCTTCTAGCACGATATCTTCTTTTCAGGTAGATACTCTCGAGGAGCCAATTACAGACGAGTATATACTTGGACCTGGAGATAAGTTACTACTCTCCATAAAAGGTAAAGTGATAAATGTATCCTATGAGTTAGTTATAACTGCAGATGGAAATATTATTATCCCTGAGATTGGTTCTGTTTATTCATCAGGTTTATCTATAAAATCCTTAAGAAAGAAATTAGAAACTTTGATTCCTAAATATTATAAAAATGTCCAGATCTCACTTTCTCTTTTGGCGCCAAGAACATTTAAGGTGTTTGTAACTGGAGCAGTGGCTTCTCCAGGAACATTTATAATCAAGGCATTAACCAGACTTCAAGAGGCTATTAATCTTGCAGGTGGGATTCTCCCAAATGGATCATATAGACACATACAGATAACAAGGATAAAAGATAATAAAAAGAGAATATTAAATATTGATTTATACAAGTTTTATAAAAAGGGAGATATTTCGCAGAATCCGTATCTAGAAGCAGGAGATGTGATATATGTACCGGTAATGAGAGAGAGTGTAAAGGTCCTAGGAGAGGTAAGGAACCCAGGGGAGTATGAGATAGTAGAAGGAGACAGGCTAAAAGACATAATAGAGATGGCAGGAGGTTTGACACCAAGAGCAAGCCTGGTAGGAGGAACCCTAGAGAGGATAAGAGAAAACAGGAAAGAGGTAATAGAACTCAACCTGTACGAACTACTCATAGCAAACAGAGAAGATGCAAACATAAAACTAGCAAAAGGAGACACGATAA
>CAZZLK010000063.1:0-4252 GCA_964655195.1 uncultured bacterium | reverse complement strand
ACACCTCTTAACTGTTCTTCAAGTGTTGTAAGCTCATGATAGTGGGTAGCAAAAAGTGTCCGGGGTCTATCTTTATGATTTGCCAGATATTCCACCAGTGCCCATGCCAGACTCATCCCATCATACGTACTTGTCCCTCTTCCCACCTCATCGAATATGAGAAGACTCCTGGGAGTTATATTATTTATAATCCTTGCAGTCTCTTCCATCTCGACCATAAAAGTACTCTGATGTAGGCTCAGATAATCCTGAGCTCCAATCCTTGCAAATATCTTATCCACTATACCTATATGAGCCTTCTCTGCAGGGACAAAACAACCCATCTGAGCCATAATAACTATAAGACCTACCTGTCTCATATATGTAGATTTTCCCGCCATATTTGGTCCGGTTATAAGAATAACCTGATATTCATCTGTATCTAGATATGTATCGTTGGGGATAAATGTATGCTCCAGAGACCTTTCCAAAACAGGATGTCTACCATTCTTTATCTCTATCTTAAAGTCATCCCCAAGTGTAGGCCTTGTATAATTGTTGATCCTAGATGCGTAGGCAAAACTCTGTAAAACATCCAGAGTCGCTATACTGCTTGCAGTCTTCTGTATATCTTTTACCCATTTACCGGCTGTATCTCTCAATTTTACAAATGTCTCATACTCCAAAGCCTTCAGCTTTTCATCAGCACCTAGAATCTTTTCTTCAAAACTCTTGAGCTCTTCGGTAATAAATCTTTCCGCGTTTACCAGTGTCTGTTTTCTTATATAATCATCTGGGACAAGATGTAGATTTGCCTTTGTAACCTCTATATAGTATCCAAAGACCTTATTATAGCTTACCTTTAATGACTTTATGCCTGTCCTTTCCTTTTCCTTATTCTCAAATTGCAAGAGCCACTTATTCGAGTTGTGAAGTATGTCCCTAAGCTGATCTATCTCAGGGTCAAATCCATCCTTTATAATCCCTCCCTCTGTTACAGTTACTGGTGGATCATCAACTATCGCCCTTTCTAACAAATCCACCAGAGGAGAAAAATCTATTATGCTGTCCCATATATCTTTTAAGATCTTACTCCTTGGCTCAAAGATACCCTTCAGATTCATCGCACTCTTCAGCGAATTCTTAAGGGCTAATAGATCCCTGGCATTTCCAATACCACAGGAGAGCCTTCCTACTATGCGTTCAAAGTCTCCTACATTCTTCAGACATTCTCTTATCTTTTCCATCTCAAGATAGCTACCAAGGAGCTCTTCTACACCATCCAGCCTCTCATTTATAGCCTCAATATCTATAAGTGGATAGGATATCCAGTTCTTTAACAGTCTAGCACCCATAGGTGTAACCGTATAGTTAATAGTACCGTAGAGGGTAAATCTGGTCGAACGATCTAGAGTATTTCTCAATAGCTCTAAATTCTCTCCTGCCCTATGATCTATAAGCATATACCTGAAGGGATTGTAGAGCCTTATAGGCATTATGTGTTTGGGGATATTCTTCTGAGTATATTCTAGGTATGCAAGTAATACCCCGGAGGCAATGACCGATAATGGTAATCCTTCTATCCCAAAAGGTACAAGATTCTGGACGCTGTATAATTCCAGGAGCCTATTGTAAGAGAGGTCATAATCGAAGAATTCAGAATCAAACTCAGAGATAGTCCATCTGTTAAGAGTTTCGTCTTCCACAAAATCAAATGGATTTTCTCCTCTTTTTACCACTATCTCTGATATGGGAAGTTTCAGCAGACCTTCCAAAAATATCATCCAATCCTTAAAGAGGAATTGATTCGTATAGAACTCTCCGGTGGACAGGTCTATAAATGATAGACCAAATCCTATCTTCTCGTCTCTGACCACACAGGCTATATAGTTATTACTCTCAGCATCCAGGGAGATAAAGTTTGTCCCTGGTGTAATAATCTTTACAACATCTCTCTTTACTAATCCTTTGGCTAACTTTGGATCCTCCAGCTGTTCACATATAGCTACCTTATATCCCTTTTCGAGAAGTTTAGGTATATAGTTCTCCACAGCATGATAGGGGATACCAGCCATCGGTATCCTGTTGTTCTTGGACACCTCTCTGGAGGTCAATGCTATCTGCAATTCTCTACTTGCTATATATGCATCATCCTGGAACAACTCGTAGAAATCTCCAAGTCTAAACAGGAGTAGTACATCGGGATACTTTTTCTTTATCCTTCTATACTGTTCTATCATAGAGATAGAATTAGACAAAGCTTATACTACCTCCGTTAGAAATACTCTTATTAATCTATTTTATCATTAATTGATATGGATATTAAGTATAATTGTTAGCGAATAAATCACAGACTAGCCATTATACACCAGAAGTCAGGAAAAGATATAGCGACACACTCCTCGTTATTTATAGATACAGGACCCCTAGCAGAGAGACCTGCTATTGCTAAAGCCATAGCAATCCTGTGGTCGTTATAACTCTCTACGATGCCTTCGCTGGGTATAGATGGTCCATATACAACAAAGCCATCTGGTAGTTCTTCTATATCTACACCCAACTTCTTAAATTCTGTAACTATAGCTCTTATTCTGTCGCTCTCCTTTACTCTAAGTTCCTCTGCCCCTCTAACAATTGTCTCCCCTTCTGCATATGCGCCAAGTACAGCTATAAGAGGAACTTCGTCTATAAGGATTGGTATCTCCTCTTTTGATACTGTTGTGCCTCTGAGCTTGGAACTCTTAACAACCACGTCTCCTACAGGTTCATTGAGTATCTCTCTCTTCTGGTATACCTCCACCTCTCCTCCCATCCTTCTTATGACATCCAGTAAGCCTATCCTTCCTGGATTAAGGCCAACATCTCTTATAACTATCTCAGAGTCCGGTACTATCAATCCTGCGGTTATAAAGAAACTGGCAGAGGAGAAGTCTCCGGGGACATATATCTTTTGGCCCTCAAGCTCTTGAGCCCCGTATACTATAACTGTATTCCCTTCCTTTTTCAGCCTGGCTCCAAAGGCGGGAAGTAATCTCTCTGTGTGATCCCTTGATGGTAATGGCTCTACTATCTTACTCTCACCCTCTGCCAGTAGTCCTGCTATTATCAGGGCAGATTTTACCTGAGCACTTGCTATTGGAAGCTTATACTCTATAGACCTCAAGGGGTATCTTCCCCTTATAGCCATTGGGGGAAATCTATTATCCCCTCTAGCCCAGAATTCTGCACCCATAAGTGATAATGGAACTATGATCCTGTCCATTGGTCTTCTCCTTAGAGAGTCGTCTCCGGTAATAATGGAGAGGAATGGTTGGCCTGCAAGAAGTCCAGAGAGTAGTCTTATAGTAGTTCCGGAGTTCTCCGCATCAAGTATGTTTTCTGGCTCTTTAAATCCCCTTATCCCAACACCACTTATCTTTATCTTATTGCCCTCTTCTATATCGACCCCGATGGCTCTAAGGCATCTTATAGTGGAGTAACAATCTCTTGCAGAAGAGAAATTTTCGATCTCGCTGACACCCTTACTCATAGCGGAGAAGATAGCGACCCTATGAGATATAGACTTGTCTCCATTTACTCTAATCTCTGCCCTGATTCCTCTGTTTCTAGGTTCAACCTTAATCATCTCGAACGTCTCACCCCTATCCTGTCACAGTAATCCTTTATCGGACATATACTGCACCTGGGAGATACTGGATGACATATAGTCTGTCCCAGAGTAACCAAGAGGTCATTAAACTCTATCCAGTATTCTACTGGTAGCTTTTCTCTAAGGGCAAACTCTGTCTCCTCAGGCGTCTTTGTCCTTACATATCCCAATCTATTTGATATCCTATGTACATGTGTATCCACACATATACCTGGCTTATTATAGCCAAGAGTTATAACTAAATTTGCCGTCTTTCTTCCAATACCCCTAATCTTTAACAATTCCTCCAAACTATCCGGGACCTTGCCATCATACTTTTCGATAAGTATCTTACATATCTCTTTTATAGTTCTGGCTTTATTCCTGTAAAAGCCAACAGGATATATGGTACTTGCTATTTCATCCTCACTTAACCTTAACATCTCTTCCGGAGTCTTGGCTAGAGAAAAGAGTCTTTCGCTTGCCGATGCGGTAACTTCGTCCTTTGTCCTCAGACTAAGTATAGTAGAGATAAGTATGCGGAAAGGGTCTCTTTCCCTTTCCGCTATCTGAGTTACGATTGGCTGTTTCCAGTTTCTCAACTCTTCTCTGAGTATCTCTACTATCCTGTGTATATCACTATCT
>CAZZLK010000062.1:0-7763 GCA_964655195.1 uncultured bacterium | reverse complement strand
TTGACCGAAGAAGAGTTTAATATAATGAAGTCACACGTATACTACTCATATAGAATTCTAGGTAAAGTAAAAGGTTTTGAAACTATAAACACCTGGGCCTCTTTACATCATGAAAGACTCGATGGGAGTGGTTATCCTTTTAAGCTTAAAGAGGAATACATCCCTCTTGGTTCTAGAATTATGATGGTGGCTGATGTCTTTAACGCCCTTACAGAGGATAGACCCTACAGAAAGGGGTTATCTGTTTATGAAGCGCTGAGTCATATTAGGGACCTGACAAGCAATAATAAACTTGATAGAGATGTGTTCATTAAATTGAAGAATAATTTAGTAGATATTTCAGAGATGCTTATTGGAATCAAAAAGAATGCTTTGGAAAATTATGCCAAATTTTATTCTGATATAGAAAGGAGTGAATCTTATGCCACTAATATGGAATGATTCTCTGTTGACTGGGATAACAACTGTAGATTCCCAACATAAGGAACTTTTTAGAAGGATAAATGAACTGCTAGATTCAGCAGGTAAGAGTAAAGAGATAATATCCCAGATAACAAACTTCTTACAGAGCTACATAATGACTCATTTTGGGACGGAGGAGAACCTTATGGTTAAGGCAAAGTATCCAGAGTATCAAACCCATAAGGGGGCTCACGAAAAGTATGCTAAGGATTTTAGTGAGCTAAAAAATAGGATAGAGAGTGAAGGTATAAATCTTACTCTTTCTGTGAAAATGAATCAACTATTGATAGACTGGTGGATAAACCATATAAATAAGGTGGATAAGAAGATGGCAGAATTTTTGAAAAGTAACCTTAAATAATAGGAGGGGGAAATAATGAAGAGACGTTTTAGGGGACTGCTTTATAATTCCAGCGATGAGATGATTTTTGGTATAGCCAAAAATCCTGTCTTTATGAAGAATGGGATGGTAATTGGGGGTGGGGAGGTCTATCCGGAGATAAACTTTACACTCCCACCTATGTCTATAAATGAAGACACTATGCCCGAGGTAATAGAGCAGTATAAAGAGATGATAAATGGTGTCTGTAAGAGGGCGGTGGAACTCTTTGCCGATGAGATCGTGGTGGAAGTAGAACTGTTGCCAGATATGACAGTGAATTCTCAGTGGGGCATTGAGGTATGTAAGATAGTGAGAGATATAATGTATGAGTACGAAGATAAGTATCAGCTGAAGAGTGTAATGCGTATAACCCCCAATGATATCAGAGATATGATTAGACCTCCAAGGATGCGAACGGGAAAATATGTAGATGAGATGTTTAAAACATTTGAAGGATGTGCTAAGGCTGGGGCTGAACTCCTCTCTATAGAGTCTACAGGTGGCAAAGAGATAAATGATGATGCCCTTCTTAATGCTGACATTAGGAAGGTGATATTTGCTCTAGGAGTTCTGGGGGTAAGAGATATGGAGTATCTATGGAGCAATATAGTTAAGATAGCAGATGCTACAGGGGCTTATCCTGCAGGTGATACTGCCTGTGGATTTGCTAATACTGCTATGGTTTTAGCAGATAAGGGGTTTATACCAAAGGTATTTTCTGCAGTGGTAAGAGTTGTTTCAGTACCAAGGACGTTGGTGGCTTACGAAATTGGTGCTATCGGACCCAGTAAAGACTGTGCCTACGAAGGACCGTATATAAAGGCTATCTCTGGAGCTCCTATCTCTATGGAGGGTAAGACCAGCGCCTGTGCTCATCTGAGTCCTGTTGGAAATATTACGGCAGCGATGGCAGACCTGTGGAGTAATGAATCGGTACAGAATATTAAATTGTTGAGTGATATGGCACCTACAGTTTGTATGGAACAGTTAATTTATGACTGCAGACTTATGAATCTTGCTGGAAGAAACAGAGAAGATGCTCTAAAGTTCAGAAATTGGCTTGTAGAGTCAGATAGCAGATTTGATCCACAGGCATACGTACTAAGACCAGACGTCGTATATACCATAAGTAAAGAGTTGGTTAAGGTCTCTGATAATTTTTTAAGAACAAAGCTATCAGCACAACTTACTATAGATATATTGAAGAAAGCATATGAAGATGGTAGGCTCAATATTCCAAAGAGGGAACTTAGATGGCTAGATATAATGAGCCAGCAACTGGAAGAAGTCCCGGATAATGAAGAAGAATTCTGGAATGAAATTAGAAAAGAATTAGATCTATCCAGGTTTATTCCTGAAGAGTATGGCTTAGCTTAATCTTCATAGAGGTCTGTAGATAGATATCGCTCTCCAGTGTCTGGCAGTATCACTACTATAATTTTACCCTCATTTTCTTCTCTTTTTGCTACCTCTATGCCTGCATAGACAGCAGCTCCGCTGGATATCCCGGCAATTATACCCTCTTCCCTGGCAAGTCTTCTTGCGGTCTCTATAGCCGACTCTTCACTTACTCTTATCACCTCGTCTATTATATCTCTATTTAAAACATCGGGTATAAATCCTGCTCCGATACCCTGAATCTTATGACGACCCGGACTTCCTCCTGATAATACAGGTGATTTCTCAGGTTCAACAGCTATAGCCCTGAATGATGGTTTTCTTGCCTTTATCACCTCTGCAACACCGGTTATCGTACCACCTGTCCCTACCCCAGCAACCAAGATATCTACTTTACCGTCTGTGTCTCTCCATATCTCCTCTGCAGTTGTCTTCCTATGTATTTCAGGGTTGGCTGGGTTTTTAAACTGTTGGGGCATAAAATAATTAGGGTTAGATCTGGCAAGATTCTCTGCCACCTCTACAGCCCCGCTCATACCCTTTTCCCCTGGTGTCAGTATGATCTCAGCGCCGAGGGCTTTAAGAAGTTTTCTCCTTTCTATGCTCATTGTCTCCGGCATTACCAGTATGCATCTATAACCCTTTGCAGCACATACCCAGGCTAGAGCTATTCCGGTATTACCACTTGTGGGCTCTACTATAACAGAGTCCTTATTTATCTTTCCTGTTTTTTCTGCCTCTTCTATCATACTGACCCCTATTCTGTCCTTTACACTACTTGCGGGATTAAAGAATTCTAGCTTTGCTAAAAGTATAGCCCTGGCATCTCTGGCTATCCTGTTAAGTCTTACCAGTGGAGTATTACCTATAAGTTCTGTCATATCGTTTGCTATTCTTCCCATAAGCTCATCCCCTTTCTTTTACATAGATTTTTATAATCTTCCAGCCCTTCTTCTAAAACCGTCCAGGCAAGCAATACACATTTAACCCTTACCGGTAGTTTTTTTACCCCCTCTAGTGCCTGAAAGTCGCCAAGATCCTCTATTACTTCCTCTTTTCCCTCCATAACCAATTTAACCCTCTTTATCAGAGAGTCTATCTCCTCAAGTGTTTTCCCCTTTACTAGTTCAGTCATTATAGATGCAGAGGCGATACTCAGACTACACCCTGAACCTCTGAATCTTATATCTATAAGTTTACCATCTTTTATTATGAACTGGAGATAAATTGAATCTCCGCAGAGGGAATTTTCTCCCTCTGCATTACAAAAAGGGTACGACCCTCTATAAAAAGAAGAAGAATAATCAAATTCTCCATAGTTTCTGGGATTCTGATAGTGGTCTAGAATAATCTCTTTATAAAGTTCTTCTATGTTCATTCTTAAATATCCTATCCACCTTTCTCAAGGCATCTAAAAATATGTCTATCTCCTCTTTAGTATTGTATAGATAGAATGACACTCTGCATGATGCTGATATACCGATATAACTATGAAGGGGTTGAGCACAATGATGCCCTGCTCTTATTGCAATACCATATTGATCAAGTATTGTCGCTACATCGTGTGGATGTATATCTCTATAATTGAAAGAGATTATATTGAGTCTTGATTCACTGTTAAGCGGACCATATATCCTTATGCCATCTATCTTTAAGAGCCTATTCAGTGCATAGGAAACCAGAGCTCGCTCATGGTTATAGACATTTGATAGTCCCAATTTATTCAGGTACTCTATCGCAGGGGCAAAGCCTATAACTCCAGCTATGTTTGGAGTGCCACCTTCAAACTTATACGGTATGTCTGCCCATACAGAAGAATCTTTAGTTACTCTCTTTATCATCTCTCCCCCACCTAAAAGTGGGTCTATTCTCTCTAGTAACTCTTCTTTACCGTAGAGGACGCCTACCCCAGTAGGTCCAAGCATTTTATGGGCAGAGAAGACTAAGAAGTCTACATCCAATTCCTGTACATCGATGGGTATGGATGGGACACTCTGTGCCCCATCCACCAAGACTATTGCTCCCGCACTGTGAGAAAGCCTTATAATTTCTCTAATTGGGTTGATGGTTCCCAGAACATTACTCACATGAGTGATAGCCACAAGTTTTGTCTTTTCATTTAAGGAAGACTTAAAAGCCTCTAAGTCTAAAGTTCCATCATCTTTAAGGGGAATAAATTTGAGTACCAGGTTCTTCTCCTTAGCCAGTATCTGCCAGGGGACGATGTTACTGTGATGCTCCATTATAGTAATTATAATCTCGTTTCCTTCTTTTAGAAACTTTCTTCCCCAGCTATATGCTACAAGATTTATCGATTCTGTAGTCCCCTTGGTAAATATAATACACACTGGATCAGGGGCATTTATAAAATTAGCGACCATTCTTCTGGTATTTTCGTAAGCCTCTGTGGCCTTAACTCCCAATGAATGGACACCTCTATGTACGTTTGCATTATAGCTACTGTAGTAATTGTATATCGTATCTATGACAGTCTTGGGTTTCTGCGTAGTAGCAGAGTTATCAAGATAGACAAGTTGTTTTCCGTTTACTATTTCTTTCAGTATCGGAAAATCATTTCTTATCTCATAAACATCATACATTAAACATTAGCCTCCAATCTTTCCTCTATAAGTTCAGTAACCTCTTCTTCGATTGGAATTCCATCAAGGATCTCTATTAAGAACCCCATAGATATAAGCTTTGTCGCATCTTTGTCATCGAGCCCTCTGGTCTTTGTATAGAATAGTATCTCTTCGTCTATCCTGCCAACTGTTGTCCCGTGAGTGCATCTCTTTAAATCGTTCGTTTCAATCTCCAAAATTGGTACAGTATCGATACTGGGATTCTCTCCTAAGATCAATATATGATTTATCTGGTATGCATCACTCTGTCTAGCTTCTTTCTTTACCGCTATCTCCCCTTTAAGGATCCCCTTAGCATTATCCTTTAATATCCCCCTGTAGATAAGATTACTAGTGGTAAAAGGGGCTCTATGCTCCTGTACTATATGATACTCCAAAGATTCGTTCCCTTCTAGTATATATAGTCCTCGAATGTTAGAGCGGGCATTGTCTCCTAACAAACAGACTCTTATTTCTCTTTTCAGTAAACTTCTACCTAGATCTATAAAAAATAGATGTGCTACAGCATTCTCTCCAATCGAAAAGGAGAAGGACGTATCTCTATAGAGGTCTTCGTAGCCCTTACCCAGATTTAAAAAAGACAGAGCTGCTCCTGGAGCTATGTGTACTTCTATAGATTTAGAATATCCTTCATTGATATAAGTTAACTGACTATCCTCTTCCATAACAACTAATGTATGTTGAGCTATAGAAGTCTCTCTATATGGTTCATTAATCTTTGCCCCTCTTGGAATACGTATAGATATGCTATCATTATCCTTAACTCTATCCAATAACATAGAAGTTATTCCCTCATTAACCAATAGATCCCTCCAGTTGAATCTCTATAAGTCTATTCAATTCCACCGCATATTCCATAGGAAACTCTCTAGTAACAGGTTCAACGAACCCTCTTATCAACATTGCATTAGAATCTGCATCGTCCAATCCTCTACTTTTCAGATAGAATAACTGTTCTTCTTCAAGTTTACTTACCGAGGCTTCATGTGATAAAAAGATGTTTCTATTCCTCACCCGAATAGAGGGATAAGTATCAGAACGAGAATATTTATCTAAAATTAAGGTGTCGCATCTTACACTGCATCTTGAACCATCTGCTTTATCTCCCACATAGACTAAGCCCCTATAACTATTTCGTCCACCGTCTTTACTTATAGATTTACTAACAATATTTGAGGTGGTGTAAGGGGCAAGGTGTAAGACTTTTCCTCCAACATCTTGATGTTGTCCTCTTCCAGCAAAAGCAATACTTAGTATTTCTGCCTTTGCTCCTTTGCCATTCATATAAATACTTGGATACTTCATAGTAACCTTACTGCCAAGATTCCCATCTATCCATTCCATAATACTGTCCTCATAAATAAAAGCTCTTTTGGTTACAAGATTATAGACATTATTAGACCAGTTCTGTACCGTAGAGTATCTCACCCTAGCTCCTTTCTTTACTATTATCTCAACTACTGCACTGTGCAGTGAAGAACTGCTGTATATTGGAGCAGTGCAACCCTCAATGTAATGTAAATAACTTCCCTCATCAGCTATAATAAGCGTTCTTTCAAACTGTCCTGCATTTTGGGCATTTATTCTGAAGTAGGCTTGAAGTGGAATATCTAAATGTACACCTTTAGGAACATATATAAAGCTTCCTCCACTCCACACCGCACTGTTAAGGGCTGAAAATTTATTATCCCATGGTGGAACAACGGTTCCAATGTACTCTTTTACAAGCTCAGGATATTCTCTTACTGCAGTGTCAGTATCAACAAAAATTACCCCCTGACTCTCCCATCTCTTTTTTAAATTGTTATAGATAGTTTCGGATTCGTACTGGGCAGAGACACCGGCAAGATATTTCCTCTCGGCTTCAGGAATACCGAGTTTTTCAAAAGTATTTCGTATATAATCAGGTACCTCTTCCCAGGAACTTCCCTTTCCTTCTGTAGGTTTTATGTAGTAGTATATATCGTCAAAATCCAGTCCGGATAGATCTGGTCCCCAGGAGGGCATAGGTTTAGAGATAAAGATCTTGTAGGCTTCTAGACGAAATCTTCTCATCCACTCTGGTTCCATCTTTATCCATGAGATCTCTTCTACTATCTCTCTTGAAAGTCCCTTTTTACTTTTAAACACATAATTTTCCGGGTCTCTAAAGCCATACCTGTAGGTATTGTTTATTAATCTATCTAGCACCTAACATCTCCCCCTCCAACCACTCGTAACCCTTTTCTTCTAGGGTAGAGGCAAGTTCACTTCCTCCAGAGGTTACAATGTGTCCGTCCATCATTACATAGATAGAATCTGGTTTTATATAATTTAGGACCCTTTGATAATGGGTAATAATAACGATAGACATATCTGGATTAAAGATCTTTTCTATCCCTCTGGCTACGATTTTTAGAGCATCTATATCTAAACCAGAATCAATCTCATCCAGAATAGCTAGCTTTGGTTCTAATATTGCCATCTGGAGGATTTCTCCCTTTTTCTTTTCTCCACCACTGAAACCATCATTTAGATATCGCCTGGCAAAATCTTCCCCAATCTCCAGAAGATTCATCCTATCTTTGAGTAGTTTATGGAACTTTACAAGAGAAATGTTTTCTCCTCTTCTTATGTTTAGAATAGTTTTTAAAAAGCTGGCAACTGTAACTCCCGGGATCGTTACTGGATACTGAAAGGCAAGGAATATACCTAATCTAGCTCTTTCTGGTGTAGAGAGATTAGTGATGTCTCTACCTTCAAAGAGAATTCTTCCATTAGTGACCCTATATTTAGGATGTCCGATGATAGTATATGCTAGTGTACTTTTACCGGTACCATTTGGGCCCATTAATGCGTAGATCCTGCCACTTTCTATATCAAGGTTGATTCCTTTCAGT
>CAZZLK010000061.1:0-5862 GCA_964655195.1 uncultured bacterium | reverse complement strand
GAATTTGAAGAAGTACTTTCCTATACAGCGAGGATTTTTACGCAAATTAGTTGGTTATGTACGTGCTGTTGATGATGTTAACCTGGAGATAGAAGAACGTGAAACTTTAGGTTTAGTAGGCGAGAGTGGATCTGGTAAGAGCACTTTAGGTAGGACTATGATACGGCTTTATGACCCTACCGATGGGCAGATCCTATTTAAAGATGGTGATAGAATAGTAAATCTTACAGAACTACAGGGAGAAGAGTTAAGAAAATTCAGAAGGAATATGCAGATCATCTTTCAAGACCCTTTCTCCTCTCTTAATGAACGTATGACTGTCTTAGAAAATGTTGGAGATCCATTATTAATCAACGGTTTGGTCAGCAGTAGACATGAATTGATAGAGAGAGTAATAGAAGTTCTCCAGCAGGTTGGTCTGAGAAAGGAAGATATAAGGAGATACCCACACAGTTTTAGCGGAGGGCAGAGGCAGCGTATCTGTATTGCCAGGGCATTGGTTTTAAAACCTAAATTTATCGTCTGTGACGAGCCTGTATCTGCGTTAGATGTCTCCATCCAGGCTCAGATTTTAAATCTTCTTAAAGAACTTCAGGAGGAATTTGGTATAACCTATCTATTTATCAGCCACGATATCAGCGTAGTAAGATATATGGCAGATAGGATAGCAGTTATGTATGCTGGAAGATTGGTAGAGGTGGCTCCTAGAGATGAACTGTTGTCTCATCCTTTACATCCTTATACTGAGGCTCTTTTAAGTGCTGTTCCAAGAACTGTTACTGGAAGACGTAAAGGAAGAGCTATATTAACTGGAGACCCTCCTGATCCGGCAAATCTACCTAGTGGATGTGTCTTTCATGTCAGATGCAGATATGCAAAAGATATATGTAAAGAGGAGCAACCCTCTTTAAAGTCTGTCTCTTCCAATCATTATGTTAGTTGCCATCTAGCTGAGGTACTAGAGCTTAAAGGGATAGGAGTTTATAGTTAATTCTTACTGCTTCTAGGATCCAAGATTAAAATTGAGATAAGGAGGATGTGATTTTTATGTCAGATAAGGATAAAAGAATGAAATGGTGGAGAGAAGCGAAGTTTGGGATGTTTATCCATTGGGGTCTGTACGCTATTCCTGCTGGGATATGGAATGGGAAAGAGGTTCCTGGTATTGGCGAGTGGATTATGAAAAGGGCAAGGATCCCGGTAAAGGAATACGAAAGATTAGCTGAGAGTTTTAATCCGACAAAGTTTAATGCTGAAGAGTGGGTACAGCTTGCTAAGGATGCTGGAATGAAGTATCTGGTTATTACTGCCAAGCATCATGACGGTTTTGCTATGTATGATTCTCCCTGTTCTAACTATGATATTGTAGATGCAACTCCATTTAAGAGAGATCCGATGAAGGATTTAGCTAAAGCCTGCGAAGAAGCGGGAATCAAATTCTGCTTTTACTATTCTCACGTGCAGGATTGGCATCATCCTGACGGAGTCGGTAATGACTGGGACTATGATGAGAGCAAAAAGGACTTTGCCAGATATATGGAGGAAAAGGCTAAACCCCAGGTAAGGGAGTTACTGACACAGTATGGACCGATTGGTCTTATATGGTTCGATACGCCTATGAATATATCTAAAGAACATGCTCAAGAGTTTGTAGATTTGGTGAGACAACTACAGCCAGATTGTATAATAAATGGTCGAGTAGGTTATGATTTGGGAGATTATAAATCGATGCCTGATAATGGGATTCCTGCTATGCCTTATCCTACGGATTGGGAAACTCCGGCAACATTGAATGATACCTGGGGATATAAAAAGAACGATCATAATTGGAAGTCCCCGAAGACAGTCCTTCGTTTGTTGGTAGATATTAACAGCAAAGGTGGGAATTATCTATTGAATGTTGGACCTGATGCTGAAGGTGTTATACCGCAGCCAAGTGTAGACATACTACGTACTGTAGGTAGGTGGATGCGTGTAAATGGTGAAGCTATATATGGTACAATTCCCGTACCGCCTCTACCATATGTACTGCCCTGGGGTGGAGTTACTGCTAAACCGGGGAAATTGTATCTTCATATCTTTGACTGGCCCAAAGAAGGTCGATTAGCCTTTTATGGTCTTAAGAATAATGTCAAAAAGGCTTATTTCCTTTCTGATGGGCCTTATGCACCACTGAATTTTATTCAAATGTACGAGGCTTCCAGAAATGAGTATAGATTAGTTATAGATATCCCATCAGAACCAAGGGACAGCCTGGCAAGTGTTATTGCCTTAGAGATTGATGGTATGCCAGATATTCAGCCCCTAGTGGTATAGTTAAGGGGAGGTTCAGGATGGAGATATCCAGACATGACAAAGAGATCTTAAGAAGTTTGGCTTCTGAACTAGCAGAGATAGCATCTTTGCCTGTTCAGAAAGAAAAAGCCGAGATGTGGAAGAGACTTAATAAGTTAGAAGATGTAAAGCCTATGGTCTGGATCAATGAGATACCCTGGCATGAGATGAATGTAAATGATGAACTTACGCTACAGTGCGAGAGCGAGTTCTGTAGGATGATAGAACAGCACCTTCGCCAGACGATATACCAGTGGAGACATCTTAGAGCAGATATGGTGATAGAACCTAAAATTTACTGTCCAAAAGTTATATATGATACTGGGTTTGGTATATCTGAAGATTCAGATGTTGTAAAAATCGATTCCAATAATCCTGTAGTCTCAAGGCACTTTCATCCTCAGATACAGAGCGAGGAAGACATTGAAAAGATAAAGTATCCAGTGGTTACCTATGATGCAGATGCAACTGAAGAGCGTTATCAGCTTATGTGTTATATCTTTGACGGAATATTGCCTGTCGAAAAGATAGGGGCACCAGGGTTCTGGTTTGCTCCGTGGGATCTACTTGTTACCTGGTGGGGAGTAGAGGAACTTATGATAGATCTCGTTGAAAGGCCTGAGCTTGTTCATAAGGCTATAGCTAGACTTGTAGATGCCCATCTACATAGACTTGACCAGTACGAATCTCTGGGACTCCTCTCACTAAACAATGGACCGGTAAGGGTAGGTTCAGGTGGATATGGATATACAGATGAGCTCCCAAAACCGGGGTTTAATCCAGAGCATGTAAGGGCTATTGACCTTTGGGGATGTGCTACCGCCCAGATTTTTGTAGCAGTTTCACCCCAGATGCACGAAGAGTTTGCAGTCAAGTATGAAAAGAGATGGCTGGATAGATTTGGCTTATCTTACTATGGATGCTGTGAGCCATTACACAGGAAGATGGATATGTTAAGGAGAAACATCCCCAATCTGAGAAAGGTTTCTATGAACTATAGAGTGAATATAGATGAGGCGGTAGAGGCGGTAGGTAGAGACTATGTATTCTCCTATAAGCCAAACCCAGCAGTATTGGCAGAGGCGGTCTGGAGTGTAGAAAAGGCTAGGGCTGAACTTGAGTATGTCTTAAAGAGGGCTAAAGCTAAAGGATGCATTGTAGAGATCATTATGAAAGATATAAGTACGGTTAACTACCAGCCACATAGACTGTGGGAATGGGCAAAGATGGCAAGTGAGCTTGCAGAAGAGTATTCTCAATGAACTAGTGGATAGCTGAGATATAATATAGAGGATAGATCAATAAAGATGTGGTTTTTATATTAAAAGGGTTAAGGGATGGAGGATTTGATAAGAGAGGCTGTAGAGACAATTAAGAAAGTCATAGAGGAGAAAGATATAGCTGTATTGAAAATACTTCTCTTTGGTTCTCGTGCGAGAGGGGATTTCAACGTTGATAGTGACTGGGATTTCTTTGTAGTCATAGGAGATGAGATTAGTAGGGAAGAAAGATTAGATATTACTGTAGAGATCAAGAGGAAGTTAGCAAAACTAAGGATACCTAATGACATCATTATAGCTTCAGCAAGTGAAGTAGAAAAGAGATCTGAGGATCTGGGAGATATCATTTATTACGCATTAAAAGAAGGGATCGAAGTATAATGATTAAGGATTGGATCTTAAAGGCTGAAAGCGATCTGAAGATAGGTAAAGATGAGATTCAGACTAAAGACCCAGCTACTGACGCTATTTGTTTCCATATGCAACAGGCGGTGGAGAAATATCTAAAAGCTTTTCTTATTTTTAATAATAGAGAAATTAGAAAGACTCATGATATTGCAGAATTGATTGAAGTTTGTAAAGAGATAGATTATGAATTCGAATATTTGTATGAGATAAAAGCGGATAAGCTTACTTTATATGCGGTAGAGTTTAGATATCCGGGTGCTGTTCTATTCCCAAGTTTAAGTGAAACCAGAGAAGCAATTGAAATTGCAGAGAAGGTTAAAGCATTTGTCATAGAAAAGCTTTCAAAGAGAGGGTTTAATATAACTTAAATGGTGCATTATGAAAAGGTTACTGTTTATTGTAGTTTTTATTATATCTTTGAGTATACCTATATTTATAGGTCAATATAGATTAAGGAGGTCGAGTTCTATGGATAGGATGGATTGGTGGAGACAGGCAAAATTTGGGATGTTTATCCACTGGGGAGTTTATAGCATTCCTGGTAGAGGGGAATGGGTAATGTATCAGGAGAGGATTCCGAAGGATGAGTACAGAAAGCTGGCTGACAGATTCAATCCAGAAAAGTATAATCCTGAAGAATGGGTAAAACTTGCTCAGAAAGCTGGAATGAAGTATATGGTCCTGACCACAAGACACCATGACGGATTCTCTCTATTTGACAGTAAGGTGAGTGATTTTACAGCACCTAAGAGTTCTGCTAGACGTGACCTTATAAAGGAATATGTAGAAGCCTGCAGAAAGTATAATATGAGGATTGGCTTTTATTATTCTCTGCTTGACTGGAGGTATGATGCTTACTTTAAAGGGCCTAAGAATGATCCGGAAGGATGGAAAAAACTTGTAGAGTATGTTCACGCTCAGGTGGAAGAGCTTATGACAAACTACGGGAAGATCGATATACTCTGGTATGATGGAGGCTGGCCATATACCGCTGAAGATTGGCAGTCACAGAAGTTGAATGAAATGGTCAGAAGACATCAGCCAGATATAATTATAAATAACAGGAGCCAGTTACCGGAAGACTTTGATACTCCAGAACAGTATATCCCTGGTCATTTTCCAGCCCCCAATGCCCCTGCAAGAGATTGGGAGTCCTGTATGACTCTGAACGACCACTGGGGTTATTGCAAAGGTGATAACAACTGGAAGCCTCCTCAGGTAGTTATCTGGAATCTTGCTAGATGTGCCTCTGGAGGAGGAAATTATCTTCTGAATGTTGGTCCAAAACCAGATGGGACTATTCCAGAGGAATCAGTTAAGATACTGGAGGAAGTTGGAAAGTGGATGGAGAAGAATGGGGAGAGTATCTACGGGACGGTCAGGACAAAGGTTGGATTTCCACATGGGGTGACTACTTTAAAAGACAATAAGCTCTATATCCACGTGTTTTACTGGAATGAGGAGTTTGCCCTAGCTCCATGTAAGATAGATGTAAAGAGGGCGTACTTCCTTGAGACTAAAGAAGAGGTAAACTTTACTATAAAAGGTGAACGTATAATATTCTCTGGACTACCTGAAAAGGCACCAGACCCATTAGATACTGTAATAGTTCTGGAATTTGAGGGAGATATAACTGCACTCGATTCATTCAGACCATTCGATTAGGGATTAATCTATGAGTGTATTAGACCTCTTTAGATTAGATGGTAAGAATGCTATCGTTACTGGCTCTGCCCAGGGTTTAGGTAAGGCTATGGCTCAAGCCTTAGGAGAGGCTGGAGCTAATGTTGCCATTGTTGATGTCAATATAGATCTGGCTAGAAAAACTGCAGAAGAATTT
>CAZZLK010000060.1:0-12393 GCA_964655195.1 uncultured bacterium | reverse complement strand
GATATGTTATGTTCAGCGGTAAGCCTGGGTATAAGAAAGTACATCGCTATGTTGAGTTTTTCCTGTTCAGTGTATCCGCTCAGGGTCAATATCTCCATCCTGTCCAAAAGGGCAGGTGGAATATTCTGCGTGGTATTTGCGGTCGTTATAAAGAAGACCTGTGAGAGATTATAAGGTATCTCCAGATAGTGATCACTAAAGTTCTTATTCTGTTCCGGGTCAAGGACTTCTAAAAGGGCAGAAGCAGGGTCTCCCCTGAAATCAATCCCCAGCTTATCTATCTCATCAAGGAGAAAGACCGGGTTTGATGACTTTGCCTGTCTCATACCCTGTATGATCCTGCCCGGGAGAGCCCCAACATAAGTCCTCCTGTGGCCTCTTATCTCTGCTTCGTCCCTTATACCACCAAGAGAAATCCTGACAAAATTTCTACC
The DNA here is from genome assembly GCA_964655195.1 of uncultured bacterium. GTDB lineage: Bacteria > DUMJ01 > DUMJ01 > DUMJ01 > DUMJ01 > DUMJ01. The sequence goes on along the minus strand of CAZZLK010000060.1, from coordinate 11,959 downwards.
AAGAGCGGTACTTATAGATTGAGCAAGGGATGTCTTTCCCACTCCAGGAGGGCCGACAAAACATAGTATCGGACTCTTCTTCGCTCCTCCATATTTCTTTACCGCCAGGAACTCTATTATTCTCTCCTTCACTTCCTGGAGTCCATAGTGATTCTTATCCAGTATATCTCTAACATTCTTGAGGTCCAGCTTATCTTCGGTATAGATATTCCAAGGAAGACTTATGATCCAGTCAAGATACGTCTTTATTACTCCGCTTTCAGGAGAAAAAGGAGGAACTTTGTTGAGCCTTTCCGCCTCGTCCAGCAACTTTTCTTCGATATCTTTAGAGAGCTTTAAGTTCCTAATCTTATCCTTATAATAAGAGATATCAGACAGATCTTCTCTCTCTCCAAGCTCCTCCTGGATTGCCTTTAACTTTGCCCTGAGATAATACTCTTTCTGTATCTCTTCAACCTCTCTCTGGACCTTACTCTGTATCTCTTCCTCTATCCTCAGAATCTTAAGCTCCTTCTCCAGCACCAACGTGAGCCTAAGGAGCCTTTCTTTGGGAGAAGAGAGAGAAAGTAATTCCTGCTTTACAGAGCTCTTAAGGGGAAGATTAGAGGCGATGATATCAACCAGTCTGTCCGGCTCGTCCCTTATCTCCTCGAGACTTATAGACGCCTCTTCGGGAAGATCATGATTGAGTCTTATATACTCGTCAAACTGGGCAAGTACAACCCTTGATAATGCCTCCAGTTCCAGCGAATCATCTTTTATCTCCTCTACCTTTTCTATCTTGGCTATAAACGATAAGAAGGTGTGAGAATAGATACATTCAACTATCTTGGCCCTGTATCGGGCTTCTACAACTACTCTGTAACTCCCATCTGGTAGTCTTACCGTCTGGATGATCTCCCCGACAGTCCCTATATCATACAGGTCCTTTGGAGTTATCTCATCAAGCTCATTATCCTTCTGAGTTACTATGAAGATCTTTCTATCATACTCACTGGATAATTCTACAGCCCTAATCGAAATGTCCCTTCCAACATAGATAGGAACTATGGTGGATGGAAAGACTACCATATTCTTTAAGGGTAAAACTGGTAAAAGTTCACTCTTTTTCTTAGGCACTTTCTCTGTTCAACCTCTCAATATCTTTCTGTGTCAAGAGGATCGGGCTACCCTCTCCTCTTATAACACTGGCATCTATAACGCACCTGACTATATCGGATCTCTTGGGGACCTCATACATAACGTCAAGCATAACCTTCTCTATAATACTCCTCAGTCCCCTTGCTCCCGTCCCCTGCTTTAAAGCCTCTTCCGCTACAGCGGAAAGGACATCGGGAGTATATACGAGTTCAACACCATCTAAGGCTAATAGTCTCTGGTACTGTTTCAGGATGGCATTCTTGGGCTCAACCAAAATACGCATCAACTCTTCTTTGGTCAGGCTCTGCAGGGTTGAAACCACCGGCAATCTACCAACAAGTTCCGGAATAAGGCCAAATTTGACCAGGTCTTCTGGCAGTACATATGAGAGTATGTCGTAGGTATCTTCATTAGAGATGAGTTTTCCGGTAAATCCAATAGACTTTTTCCTTATCCTTGAGGCGACGATCTTCTCTAAACCCTCAAAAGAACCACCACATATAAATAAGATATTGGTTGTATCTATCTGAATAAACTCTTGATGAGGATGCTTTCTACCACCCTGAGGAGGGACATTGGCTATTGTCCCTTCCAATATCTTAAGAAGTGCCTGCTGGACACCCTCACCTGAGACGTCTCTTGTTATCGAAGGATTTTCTGACTTACGTCCAATCTTATCGATCTCATCTATATATATGATCCCCTTTTCCGCCCTCTTGATATCGTAATCGGCTACCTGGATCAATCTCAAAAGAATATTTTCCACATCTTCACCTACGTATCCAGCCTCGGTCAGAGTTGTGGCATCTGCTATAGTAAATGGAACGTCAAGTATCTTTGCCAATACCTGAGCCATTAATGTCTTGCCAGATCCAGTTGGACCTATAAGTAGTATATTGCTCTTGGTGATCTCGACATCATTCTTATCACTTGGTGGGGCTAGGATCCTCTTATAGTGATTGTAAACCGCTACAGAGAGTATCTTCTTCGTCTTCTCCTGTCCTATTACATACTCATTGAGCTTTTCATAAATCTCGTGGGGTTTTGGTACCCTATCCCAAGTCAACTCCTTGGTCGTATTTTTACTACCAGGGGATATATTATCCTCCTCGAGTATCTCAACACATATCTTCACACACTGGTCACATATATAGACCCCAGGACCAGCTATGAGTTTTTTTACTTCATTCTGACCCTTACCACAAAAAGAACATCTTAATATCTCTCTACCCTTCATCTTCTACTCCTATGGCCTTCTCTCTATTATTTCATCTATTATACCGTATTCCTTTGCCTCCTGGGCGCTCATAAAGAAGTCTCTTTCTGTATCCCTTTCTATCTTCTCAAGAGGCTGGGATGTATGTTTCGCCAGTATCTCATTAACTATCCTCTTCAGTCTCAACAGCTCTCTGGTCTGTATATCTATATCTGTAGCCGGTCCCTGTAATCCTCCATAGATAGCCGGTTGATGTATCATTATCCTGCTATGAGGAAGTGCATACCTCTTACCCTTGGTACCAGCAGCCAGAAGAACTGCGCCCATACTCGCCGCCTGACCTATACATATGGTGCATATCTCCGGTTTTATATACTGCATCGTATCATATATGGCCATTCCTGCAGTAATTGAACCACCAGGGGTGTTTATATATATGTATATATCCTTTTCAGGATTTTCTCCTTCGAGGAATAAGAGTTGTGCCATTACAAGATTGGCAACTTCATCTTCTATAGGACCTCCGATAAAGACGATCCTTTCCTTCAAGAGCCTGGAGTATATATCATAGGCTCTTTCTCCTCTACTTGTCTGTTCTATTACTATTGGAACCAGATAATCACCCATCATTCTTTTACTTCTCCCTCTTTATTTTTTATCAAATCTAGCAAAAATTTCAGAGCCTTATCCTGCTTAACCGCATTTATAGCACTATTTCTAATCTCTTCGGTAATATTCTTAACCTTCCAGGAAGTAATGACTCTATTTATCTCTTCTTCTGTTGCCCCCAGTGATTCTCTGTCTGCTATATAACGCAAAGCCAATGTAGCCTTTATATCGTTCAATGCATACTGATAATTCTTCTCCTCAAAATCCTCTGGGGCTTCTCTATTATTATAGAGTATTCTCTTCCAATACTCCAGTCTATCCCTTACCATCACCTCAGGTATTTCTACCTTAACGCCCTCTGCAAGTCGATCCTTTATCAACTGGTACATAGATTCTTCCTTCTGAGCTAATCTCTCTTTATATATACCTTCTCTAAAACCTTCCCTCATAGCTTCGACAGACTGATAGTTGAATCTTCTGGCAAATTCCTCATCTACCTGAGGAAGTTCTAACATCTTGATACCCTTTATAAGTACGTATAAAGTCACCTCTTTGTTCCTTAAGGATTCTTCATAATAATCTTCGGGGAATTTGGTCTTTATCTCTACCGACTCACCTATCTCCTTACCTATAAGGGATTCATCGTCTCCGGGGGATACTATCCCTTCTCCAATATGTATTATAGAACCTGTCCCTTTATCCTCATCAAATGGTTTTGTAGGGTCATCCTTTATATCTACAAGTACATAGTCGCCCTTTTCAACAGTTGTCCTTCCCTCTACGTCTTTCCATACGCCTAACCTTTTCCTCAATCCCTCAATAAATTTATCCACGTCTTCTTCTGTTACAACGGGCTCTTCCCGGGTAAGATCACTTATAAGTTCTTTATAATCTTCTATCTTTACCTCAGGATAGATATCTATTATAAAGGTAAAGATAAGAGGCTTTCCATCACCTCTCTCTATAAAATCCAGGTCCCTGATCTCTAAAGGGACTATACTGTATTCCTCTATAAACTTCTGAATCCCATCATTAACAAGTCTATCTATAGCCTTCTCTACTATATACTCCCTACCAATAAAGTTTTCCACCAGCTTTAATGGGGCTTTCCCTCTTCTAAATCCAGGAACGGTAACAGTAGAGGCTCTTGATCTCAACTCCTCTTCTATGGCTTTTGCTACTTCAGTCTGATCATAAGATATCTTTCCTTGGATTTTACTTCCACTTTGAGTAAATTCCTTTTCCATCAATACCTCCATAAGACATTTAATAAAAAATAACTCGATAGCATAAGCTATCGAGAGTAGTCTTCTATATTGGAGCGGAAGACGGGATTTGAACCCGCGACCCTCTCCTTGGCAAGGAGATGCTCTACCGCTGAGCCACTTCCGCATCTTTTATTTAATGGTGCGAGGAGCGGGATTTGAACCCGCACGGGTATTAACCACTAGATCCTAAGTCTAGCGCGTCTGCCAGTTCCGCCACCCTCGCTCTATTAAATGGTGGGTCGTGCAGGATTCGAACCCGCGACAGCCTGATTAAGAGTCAGGTGCTCTACCAACTGAGCTAACGACCCACTGCTATATATTTTACCAAAAAATTCTAAGATTGCAATAGTCTACTGATTGTTGTAAAATATAAGCAGGCAGGGGAGCTCCTATAAAGGGGCTGAGAGGAAGGGATAGACCCTTCGACCCTTTGAACCTGAACTGGGTAATGCCAGCGTAGGGAGCCATAGCTGATAGGTAAATAAAAGGCTGTAGGCTCTCTCGCTTACAGCCTTTTATTTTTTACAAGGAGGAGATAAAGGTATGGGAAAGCTTAATGCCAGATTAATAGCAGAGATAGGGTTGACACTAGCTCTGGGGATTGTACTTCATATGATTCCAATATATCAGCTACCCCAGGGAGGGCGTATTACTCTCGGGAGTCTGGTACCTATATTTGTACTTTCCATTAGAAGAGGGTATAAGGTAGGAATGCTTACTGGAGCTATTTTTGGTCTTCTGGTGTATCTCATAGAACCGTTCTTTGTTCATCCCATACAGTTCATACTGGACTATCCACTGGCTTTTTCACTTCTGGGTATATCTGGTTTTATAAGGGGCGTACCAGCCATTGGCATAATAGTTGGAACTACAGGTAGACTCTTGAGCCACATAGTATCTGGAGTTGTATACTTCTCTTCTTATGCCCCTAAAGGGATGAATCCCTGGGGCTATTCAGTCTCATATAACAGCTCTGTAATACTACCTGATGCAGTACTGGCTTTATTGATAACCATAATAATTTTACCTAGACTTCCAAAAAGATGAAAGGACTGCTTATTGCAAGCGGAGAACTCTGGGACAGGGAGTCTTTAATAGAGGAATTAGAAAAGGGGGACTTATTTGTCATATGCATAGATGGTGGAACCAACTATGCCTATGATATAGGGATAAATCCCAATCTAATAATTGGAGATATGGACTCCGTTAATCAGGAAATACTTAGATACTACAAAGGACTCGGTGTATCCTTTAAGGAGTACCCACGGGATAAGGATAAGACAGACTTTCATCTTGCACTGGAAGAACTCGAGAGGCTCGGTATAGGAGAGATAACAATATACGGGATAATCGGTACAAGATTAGATCATACACTATCTGCTCTTGGTGTAATAAGAAAATTTGTCAGGGAGGGTAAGTTAAGACTTGCAAAGATATCCCTGGGAACAAAATCTGATGGTTACGTATTTAAAGAGAGGCTTGAGCTATACGGAAAACCGGGGGAATTAATCTCTCTTATACCATTAACCGATCAGGTAAAAGGGGTAACCACATATAACCTCAAGTATCCACTGAATAACGCCCACATATATCTAGAAGACAGTCTCACAGTGAGTAATGAGATAGAGGGATCTCCATTTTATATAGAGATAGAAGATGGAGTAATACTAGTGATCCATCATAGATCTCAGTAACCTGGGGATCTCTTCAGCTACCTCCTGAGCAAGTACCCTCTCCTTCTCCTTACTCAGTATATCTCCTGCGAGGCCATGGAGATAAACCCCCAGGATACTGGCGGAAAGAGGAGATAATCCTCTGGCTATAAACCCTCCTATAAGTCCGCTCAATACATCTCCCATCCCTCCGGTAGCCATAGAAGGATTTCCGGTTGGATTTATGTAGACTGTTCCCTCTTCAGATGAAATGATCGTTCTGGCTCCTTTCAAGACTGTAATCACTCGATATTTTCTACTGAAATCAGTAGCTACAGCTATCCTGTTATTCTGGACAAAGCCTGTATCCTTACCGATAAGCCTTGCCATCTCTCCGGGATGGGGTGTTATAACAATAGGGGCTTTGGCGGACGTAAGTATTTCTACCGAACCTGCTATGTTATTAAGTCCATCCGCATCCAAGACTAAAGGAACTGTACTTGAGGTAATGATATATCTTATAAATGACGGATCGACCCTTCCAATTCCAGGACCTACAACTATGGCGGATAAAACTGGTAATAGCTCCTTCCAGTCTTCTCTGGCAAAGAGAGTCACCTCCGGATCTAAAGAGTGAAGCAGACAAGAGATGTCAGGGGTGACAAAAAGAGTTACAAGTCCTGCCCCGCTTGCAAGGGCGCCTTTGGTGACAAGGATAGATGCTCCAGGATAATTTGGTGAGCCGCCTATAATACCTACTCTTCCGTATGTCCCTTTATGCGAGTCTGGTCTTCTATGAGGAAGAATGGACCTTATCAATTCTTCGTCAATGAGCTCATAGTTTCTCTCAATATATCTACCCAAAGGAAATCCCAGATTTATTATATGTACCTCCCCTGCATACTCTGCCCCTGGATAGACAAATAGACCCAACTTAGGCAGCCCTAATGTAAAAGTATATCTTGCTTTAACGCACTCACCAGAGATCTTCCCTGTACTTGCATCCAAACCAGAAGGGACGTCTATGGAAATGATTGGCAATCCCAGAGAATTCATATGTCTTACGGTAGAAGCATAAGGGTCCCTTAACTCCCCCCTGAATCCTGTTCCAAAGAGTCCATCTATTACAAGGTCCCCTCTGGGCAATTCGTCCTTTGACTCCAGTATAGCCTCAGGAGAGAGCTCCTTCAACCTGTCAAGTTGAATCTGTGTAAGGGGAGAAAATTCTTCTTCATCTCTCTTTACTATAAGGACCTTCACCTCTGCACCTTTCAAGATGAGATGCCTACCTATTGCTATAGCGTCTCCTCCATTCTTACCTCTTCCTGCAAAGATCAAAAACATCTTTCCTTTTATATCACCTATCAATTCTGCTATCCTGTCAGTAACCCTTGTAGCTACAACCTCCATTAATAACTCCTCATCTATTCTGTAGACCTCCATAACTTTTGATTCAGCAATTCTCATACGCTCTGAATCCACAAGTATCATACGGATCACCCCTAACTGAAGGCTAATGTCAGCATACGCGATATAAGTGGTACCCTCATACAGCTCATAAGTTTATAAGCAACCCTCCAGGGATGGTCAATATTCCCCGTAGAGAGTATTATAGATTTTGCCCTTTGATTATCCAGTAACTTCAATAATTCAGACTTCTCAGTATCTGTAAGCCCCAGAAAGATCTTCCTTAATCTTAGTCCCAGTTTTATCTCTTTTCCAACTGACTTCATCCAGAGTCTCTGGTATTTGGACAGCATATTGTTAGAAAAATCTCTCCTCTCTAGCGCCTCCAGAGCTACCCTACTGCAGACCGTTCCTGCCAGAAGTCCAAGATACAATCCTCCACCAGACAATGGTTTCAGCTGCACCGCAGCATCTCCAACAAGCATAACATTATCGGTAAAACTCTTCTCTATGAGCCCTATCGGTATAAGGCCTCCCATAATCCGCCTTATATCAGAATTCTTGAAAGACATAAGAGGTTCCCATCTGTTACACAACTTATCGAAATACTCCCTGGGATTTCCCCTTACATTTATTCCCAAACCAATCCTGGCATAATTTCTATTCATAGGGATGATCCAGGAGAACCATCCCGGAGATGTCTCACTATCCAACATAACATCCACCTGTTCAGGGGTGGTACAGTCTAATTCTCCTTCAACCTGAAATCCATATATGATCTCTCCTGGTAAAGAAAGGTTAAAAGCTCTTGCCACTAGAGAATGGGCGCCATCTGCCCCTATAACTAACGGGGTCTTAACTTTGTATTCCTTCCCGTCTTTTCTGAAAAGAACATCTATATATCTGTTGTCCCTCTCAAAAGCGGTGACCCTTGCCCCTTTCAGTACCTCTGCCCCACTATCTTCTGCCATTATTGCCATCTTCTTATCGAACATTATCCTGTCTATAACCAGAGCATATGTCTTTTCTCCCAGAAATGAGAGTCTTGTCCCATCATAACCATATATATTAGCCCCTCTAATTCTATTTAGAACCACTTCATCTCCAATCCCACTTATCGATAAAACCTCAGGGGAAACAAGTCCGGCACAGTGAGGAGGTTCTCCTATCTCATTATGTTCTTCTAAGATAAGTACTCTCCTTTTACCTTCCGCTATAAGCCTGCCAACAAAACAACCAATAGGTCCTCCTCCAACTATTACAACATCATAATCCATCGATTACCTCTAGCTCTTAAAGGATTTACAGTAATCAGACACCCATTTCACCCGTTCAATTCCTTCCTCCTCCACCCCTTCAGGGATCTCATCAGATATGCCCAGTATAAGTCTGGGGTGGAAGAGTCTTACCAGCTCCTCCACGCACCTATAAAGTTCTTCCCTGGGATACATAGGCAGAAAGAGGATAGCAGGGATCCCATCGAGCAGTATCTTGTCGCCAATATGCTCCTTCATCTCCTCTATGGAAACATCCCCCTGGGGTAGAGGGGTCAAAGCCTCCAGACCATCAAATGGTAAATCTTTCAGATATTTGAGTATGGGTCTGAAGTGTCCATCTATATGTATATGGGTGTATATACCTGCTTTCCTAAGCTGATTCGATCTTTTTTCCCAGAATGGAATAAGATACTCTTCAAAATATCTTATGGAGAATAGATAGGCATCTATATTCTCTCCAAAGTTAACTATCCTTACAACATCTCTAGAAGATATTATCTCCTCATAGAGTCTATCGTATGATTCATCTATAGCCATCATCAGATCTTCCATCTCATCAGGATAATCATTGAGCGCATATACAAGGTCTTCCAGGGTCATCCATGAACTATCAACATTGAGGGTCTGATAGGGACTCCTGGGGAGAAAAAATTGAGGGTATCCTCTATCTCCGATAAATCTATCTCCCATATCGAAATTCTCTCTTATAAAGCAAAACTCTATGTTTTTAAATAACCATACCGCTTTCTTTATGTCTTCTCTGGTCTTTATGCAAGATTTGGATGTCCTCCAGTTTCCATCGGAGGTCAACCTCATCTCTCTTACCAGTTGCCCATAAGGTGTATCTATAACAATCACCCTGCAATCCTTCCCCTTTTCTCTCTCGGTAATTTTCACTCTATCGCTATATTTTAAACCTATAGGACTGGGAATACCTGTATAATACGCCACGTATCTCATAGATATATCCAGCTCGTCGTAGAGATCAAGAAGAGAGTAATCTTTATATCTCTCCGGCATCATATTGAACTGTTTATGCCAGTGATACCAGGATTCTATCCTCGGCTGGAATAGAGGATAAGGTATATCCAATCCCTGAAACACTCTCAAGTTCATCTCTCTCTTAGTCATTTTTCTCTCCCTCCAGGGTCAAATTAGTCTAATCTTATTATAAATCTCTAATGAGTCTTTTAAAAGGGATCGTGATAAAATTAATATTGAAAGATGAAAATACTTGTGGTAAGTGATCACCAAGAACCTATACTGTATGACTTCTTTGAGGAAGAGAGATGGAAAGATATAGATTTTACCATCTCCTGTGGAGACCTTCCTCCAGAGTTTCTCTCTTTTCTTGTGACAGTACTGAAAGGACCACTATTCTATGTAAGGGGGAATCATGATACCATATACAGACAGAGACCTCCAGAAGGCTGTACCAGTATAGAGGGAAGATTAATAGTGTATAATGGATTGAGGATTCTGGGATTTGAAGGTTCTATATACTATGGAGGAAATGAACTCCAGTATACGGAGAGGCAGATGCGTTGGAAGGTCATAAGGACGATACCCCAGATATGGAGGAGTGGTGGGGTTGATATACTTGTAACCCATGCGCCACCTCTTATGTGTGTAGGAGATTCCCAGGATCAGTGCAAATCGCCGGTTGGCTCGGGGAAACAATGTCCTGAGAACAGATCTGGTCTGTGCGAGGAGTCAAAAGATCCTGCCCATAGGGGATTTAAGGTCTTTAGAGACTTCGACCTGAAGTATAAACCGAAATTCCACCTCCATGGACATACACATCTTGGATATCTCAACAGAAGGAATAATAGGATAAAAATATTGGGAGACACCAGGGTTATTGACTGCTACGGATATTATATCCTAGAAGTCTAACAGAGTATATCTTTTCTAAGGAAAAAGAAGTAAGCCAGGATAACAAACCCCAGAGAATGCAGGAGTAGTATCAGAGAGCCGTTATTCAGTTCCGCCCATGGGATAGGGTCATTCCAAGCCTTACTCCATATATCCAGATAGGACGTGAAAAGGTATGGTCTTATCCTCTGTATGTTAGAAAGGACATTGAGGAGTATAACGGTAGAAAGAGATTTAAGCAGAGTCTCTCCTGTAGAATTAGAGGTGATGGACCAGAGAACAGAAAGACTGGCAATGGTTACTAGACATACACAGCTGTAAAGATAGGCAGGTAAGAAGTTATCCTCCCAGGAGAACGGGATGGGAATTGGCAAGAGTGGAGAGATAAATGTCTTTACCTCTGTCCCAAAGAAGAGAGCCCCCAGAGAAAAACTGACTATCCCAGTAAATAACAGTAATAGAAAGGTGATTATAAAATTGACTATCACTTTAGCTATAAAGATTCTCCTTCTGCCACCTATTCTTACAAGGTAGGTTCTTATCGTCCCTTCAGCAAATTCTCTGGTGAATATGTTGGCGGTATTTAGAGAGACAAAGAGGGGCAAAAGAAAAGGCATCCCTATAGTTAGAGTAAAACCCATAACAAAGTACGCATTTATCAATGGACGAAGGTCTATAGTAGAACCTGTCTGGATCTGAATCTCCAGATTGGCTCCAGACTTAGCAACTATGATCAGGATGATTACAAGGAGGAGAGACCCCAGAAATGTATAGTAAACCTGTTTTTGCTTAAAAAGTTTGTAAAGCTCTATCCACAACATGATTCTCACCAGTTATGCTTATAAAGAAGTCCTCCAGTGTAGACCTTACAGGAATAAGGGCAAAGACGTCTATCCCTGCATTTACCAGCTCTTTATTGAGCTTAGATACATCTTCCTTATTTATATGTACAAGGAATTTATCGCCATCTTCGGCAAAGTCCTTCACTATAGGATTATCCTTTAGGATATTTAAAACCAGCTCTTTTGGACTTGCTACAAGTGTAACTCTATCTCCAAAAGTCAGTAGCTCTTCTACCTCTCCTTCAGCTATCAATTTGCCTCTATGTATAACTCCTACTCTGGTAGCCATCTCCTGAACCTCTGAGAGGATATGACTGGACAAAAATACAGTTACACCATCCCTATTTAATTCCTTTATAATACTCTTTATCTCGTATATACCCTGAGGGTCCAAGCCATTTGTTGGTTCATCCAGTATGAGAAGCTCAGGGTCATTCAGAAGAGCCAGAGCTAAAGCTAATCTTTGTCTCATTCCCTGTGAGTATTCTGAAACCTTCTGCCTAACACCTAGAAGGTTCACCTTATCGAGAACCTCTCTAATCCTCTTCTCATTCTTTACTCCAAGCAGACTTCCGTATAGTCTCAGGTTTTCTTCCCCGGTAAGATATGGATAGAAAGCAGGAGATTCAGTGACAACACCTATCCTAGGTAATACTTTGCTCAGTTCTCCAGG
>CAZZLK010000059.1:0-24803 GCA_964655195.1 uncultured bacterium | reverse complement strand
CGCCCACCGAGATCTACACTCTTTCCCTACACGACGCTCTTCCGATCTAGACAATATAGATGTAGATTCTGCGACTGAGAGGGGCGTTATTGTAGTAAATGCCCCTGAAGGTAATACTATCTCAGCCTGTGAACATACATTTGCCCTAATGTTGTCACTGGCAAGGAATATCCCTGATGCTAACGCCTCACTTAAAAGGGGGGAGTGGAAGAGAAAGGAGTTTATAGGTGTAGAACTTTATGGGAAGACTTTAGGAGTAATAGGACTTGGAAGGATAGGATTAGCGGTAAGTCAAAGGGCTTTAAGTTTTGGTATGGAAGTAATAGGTTATGACCCCTATATCTCAAAAGAGAGAATTACCGAGATGGGCATCAAACCTGTATCTCTGGACGAGTTATACGCTAATAGTGACTTTATTACAATACATACCCCCCTCACAGCTGACACAAAGAATCTTATAGATCGTTCTGCATTTCTAAAGATGAAACGTGGAGTAAGGATTATAAACTGTGCTAGGGGCGGAATTATAAATGAACAGGACCTTGTATGGGCTATAGAAGAAGGAATAGTAGCTGGAGCAGCGATAGACGTATTTGAAAAAGAGCCACCACCTAGTGACTCCCCCATCTTAAAGAATAGCAAGATAATAGTGACACCTCATCTAGGAGCTTCTACGGTCGAGGCTCAGGAAAGAGTAGCGCAGATAGTGGTAGAAGACATCCTGAGAATGCTAAGGGGAGAACCGGTAAAAAATGGAGTAAATATAGGTACAGTAAGAAATCCTGAGATATTTCCATTTATGAAACTGGGAGAATTGCTGGGTAAATTTGCCGTACAATTGATGGATGTCCCGGTAAACAGGATAGATGTCATATACAGTGGTAAGATAACAGAGTATGACTGCAATCCAATTACAGCAAGTGCTATATCAGGTGTCCTGCAGTACGGGTTAACCGTCCCAGTAAATATAGTCAATGCATTCTTAATAGCCAAACAGAGAGGAGTATCGATATCCGAGAGAAGGATATCGGAGACAGAAGGATTTGAGAATCTTCTTACATTAGAACTCAATGGAAAACTAAGGGTCTCTGGTACTCTGTTAGAGAACAAAGAGGCAAGACTTATAAGATATAACAACTACTATCTAAACGTAGCATTCAGTAACCATATGCTCTTTACAGAGCATATCGATGTACCTGGGATTATTGGAAAGATCGGAACAATCCTGGGGATCAATAATATAAATATAGGCTTTATGCAGGTTGGCAGGAGTGAAAAAGACGCGGTAATGATCCTCTCTGTAGATAGTCCTGTAGGCGATGAGATCTTAAAAGAGATAAGAAAGATAGAGAATATAAAGTTAGTAAGAAGGATAAGCCTGGGAGAGCGAATGGTGGAGGAAGATTAGAAATAAACACTTTAACTTAGCAAGATTCATCACCGATAGGACAGGCGAATCTTTGCCTGTCCTATCAAGTTTTAATTGCCACCTAACAATAATTATATGGAAATAGCATTATTCTCGATCACTTCTCTATAGTAGTATCCACTTCTCTTTATGATCCTTCTCTGGGTAGGATAGTCTACATAAACTATCCCAAATCTTTTGGTATACCCAAAAGCCCATTCAAAATTGTCCATAAGGGACCAGACGAAGTAACCCTTCAGATTTACCCCGTCATTTATTGCCCTGTATGCCTGATAAAAGTGCTTCCTTAGATATTCCTCTCTTTCTTGATCTTCAACCTTTTCGTCTACAAGGGTATCTTTAAATGCAGCACCATTCTCAGTTATATAGATGGTAATATCCCCATAGTCTCTCCTTAAAGATGACAAGAGTTCATAGAGTCCTTCAGGATATATCTCCCAGCCCATCTCTGTCTTATTAGTATCTGGTTCTATAGAACGGGCGTGAATGAGAGGGACATTTGGTTCATAAGTAATAATATTTCTTGTATAGTAATTTACTCCCAAGAAGTCTATCTTTGAGCCTATCTTTTTCATATGTTCGGAATCCACATCCAAAAAGATCCTACTCTCAGATAGAAGATCGATAAATTCTTGAGGAAATGAGCCTTTGAGTATGGGATCCAAGAACCATCTGTTCCACATAAGGTCCATTCTCCTAGCAGAGAGGATATCCTCTTCTCTATCTGAGGCAGGATGCATAGGGGTAAGGTTCAAAGTTATACCAATCTGTCCCTTGATTCCAAGAGATCTAAAGGCCTCAACTGCTAGACCATGGGCAAGTAGGGCAGAGTAAGTAGCCTTTATCGCCAGTGGAAAGTCTCTTTTCCCCGGAGCATGTATCCCCATTCCATATCCTAGATATGTAAATACTGCAGGTTCATTAAGGGTGATCCAGAAAGGTACCGTATTACCAAGCTCTTTAAACAGGACATACGCATAATCTGCAAAATACTTACTGGTATCAAGATTACCCCAGCCGCCTCTGTCTTCCAAAGCCTGTGGTAGATCCCAGTGGTACATAGTAGCAAATGGGATAATACCTGCAGAATGGAGGGCATCAATCAATCTCTTATAGAAATCTACACCCTTCCTGTTAACACTTCCCTTTCCTTCCGGAAGTATTCTAGGCCAGGAGATAGAGAATCTATAACCCTTAAGATTAAGGGCCTTCATAAGTTCTACATCCTCTTTGTATCTATGATAGTGATCACAGGCTATATCTCCATTAGAACCATCAATAATCCTGCCAGGGGTATGTGAAAATATGTCCCAGATAGAAGGACCCTTACCATCCTCATCAAAAGCACCCTCTATCTGATAAGCAGCGGTAGCACAACCCCAGATAAAATCTTCTGGAAACTGATAAGCCATTTTCTCCACCTACCTTTCTCTCCTATCAAACTTAAATGGATTGGGTAGAAGATCAGTCAACCTATACCTCTCTAATCTACCATCCTGAGAAGAGACTATGATCTCAAGATTATCATTGGAAAATTCACTCATAACCTGAAGACATGCACCGCAGGGAATAGGAATAGAGGTATCATCTGAGACAATTACAATCCTGGTAAAACCCTTTTCCCCTTCAGATATAGCTTTAAAGATAGCCACCCTCTCTGCACACACGGTAAGTCCAAAGGACATATTCTCAATATTACAACCCGTATAGAGCCTTCCAGAGGAAGACTCTACTACTGCGCCTACCCTATAATTTGAGTATGGGGCATAGGCATTATTCAGAACTTCTCTAGCCATATCAATCATCTTCTTCTCCTTCATCTTCCTCTCCTCTTGTTACCTTCTTTATCCTCAGTTTTGTAATCCTCCTACCTCTAACCTCCTCTACTCTTATGAGAACTCCATCATATTCAAACTCTTCCCCTGCCTTAGGTATATGACTTATGTGGTCGTAAACAAAGCCAGCTATAGTATCGGTCTCCTCTGCAGGTAGATTTACCCCGAGCAGTTCATTTAACTCTTCAAGATTCATCCTGCCATCTACTATGAGTTCATCGGGGGCTATCTCCTTTACCATTGACTCCTCATTTATATCATACTCGTCCATTATCTCTCCAACCAGCTCTTCGAGTATATCCTCAATAGTGACCAATCCGGCAGTACCACCATACTCGTCTATTATTATAGCCATATGGATCTTTTGAGCTCTCATCTCTCTAAAGAGCTCATCGATCGGTTTGGTCTCTGGTACATAGTAAGGAGACCTCATAATAGCCTTTAAAGGAGGAGGATTCTTTAGACCAAAGTACTTTAGTAGATCCTTGGCGTACAGGATACCTACTATGTTATCAATGGTCTCCTCATAGATAGGTATTCGAGAATGTCCACTCATATTTATCGTATCTATAGCCTCTTCGAATGTCGAGTTGACATCCAGGGCAACTATATCAACCCTCGGGACCATAACTTCTCTTGCCAGGGTCTCTGAGAACTCAAATACACCCTCTATAATCTCTCGCTCCTCCTCTTCTATTATCCCTTCCTCTTCTCCTATGTCTACCAGAGTCTTTATCTCTTCCTCGGTTACAAATGGCTCAGGATTTACCAGTTTAAGTCCAAAGACTTTGAGTATCAGATTGGCTACCGTAGTCATAACTATAGCCACGGGAGAAAAGAGTCTATGGAGTAAAGAGAGGGGAGCAGCGGTAAATAAGGCTACCTTCTCAGCCCTCTGAAAGGCGTAAGACTTGGGAGTTACCTCGGCAAAAATCAGGATGAGAAATGTTGAAATGATGGTGGAGATAGGAATTGCCCATCCTGGATTTAAGTTCAGATTACTCAACCATCTGAGAGTTACAGCAGTTAAGATTGCAGTCAGGGCATTTTGAGCAATATTATTTCCAAAAAGTATAGTCGAAAGTAATCTAGTAGAATCCTTAAGTAGATTGTTTAACTTCCTGGCCCTTTCATCCCCCTCATTCTCTAACTGCCTGAGTCTTACCTTGCTTACCGCAGTTATAGCAGTCTCAGAACTCATAAAATAAGCAGATAAAGAAAGGAACAGAAACATCAAGATATAGTCAAGCCAAAAACTACCACCGCCTTCCAAAGAGTCATTTCCCTCCTACCTGATGAGAAATTTAAATATCGTCAACATTACTATTATACCTAAAAAAGATCCCAATATCACTTCTCTCAAAGAATGAATCTTTCCCTCCACCCTGCTCTGGGCAACCATAAGAGCAAGAATAAAACCTAAAATACTTATCGCCAGAGAATTAGAGAGATAGGCAATAGCTATAGCCAAACTAAAAGCCACAGCAGAGTGGCCGCTAACAACACCGCCCCTTAAAAATCTATTTCCAGTTATACCTTTAAGGATAACAACTGTGATTATCACAAGAATTACGCCAGCAATGGTCAGGTGATAAGGGATCGTCCTTAGTGCTCTGACGGTGATCTTGAATGGAAGATCGAGATGTGGATAGAATACAAGATACCCCACAACTACAGATGTCAAGACCGTAATAAGAACAGCTCCAGCAGATACATCTTTCACGAACTTTATCTTAGGATCATAGGCATCGTTTACCACATCTAGAAATTTTTCTATAGCGGTATTAAATAGTTCTGCGGAAAGGACTAATGCAATAGTAAAGAATAATATTGCCAGCTCTATCCTAGTAAGGTCTAAAATTATTCCACACAGGATGACAACTCCAGCAAAGAGTAGATCCAGTCTAAAATTTTTCTCTCTTCTAAAAGCAGATACAATCCCCTGTATGGCTAAATCGACACTCTCAGCAAAGGACTTCGTCTTTTCCATAGGCTAAGTAAGAAGTTCTTCAGCAAGTTTCATCATAGTATTGTAACCCTCTTCATCCTCATCATTGTAACCGAGAAGATGTAAGAGACCATGAATCGCCAGAAACTTTATCTCTCTCTCTAGATCCCAGCCATGTTCTTCTGCCTGCTTAAGTGCAGTATCAAGAGATATGTAGATATCTCCCCAGAGGATATTCTCATCCATAGAGAAGCTCAGGACATCAGTAGAAGAATCCATCCCTCTATAGTTCTTGTTGAGACTTCTTATATATTCATCGTCTGTTAGGACTATATTTATCTCCTTCTCCTTGACATTAAGTTCTCTAAGTTTCTCCCTGATGAACTTTTTCAGATTATTCCTATTAAACCTTATATTCGGATGTGTATTAAATACTTCTATTGACAAAAGTCTTTGCCTCCTTTTGTAGATCTGGATATTCTATCCTCGGATGGAAAAGACCATTTAAGACCTTTACAAATGATTCAGCTATAACATTCAGGTCTCTAAGTGTAAGTGGACTCTCATCTAGCTGTCCATCATTCAGGCGTTCCTCTATTATACCCCTGACTGTATCTTCTATCTTCTGTGGAGTAGGATGCTCGAGAGACCTAACTGCTGCCTCTACCGCATCTGCCAGCATAACTATGGCGGTCTCTTTACTCCTAGGCTTTGGACCTCTATACCTGTACTCCTCTTCCCTCACACTATTGGGGTTCTCTTTCAAAGCCTTATGATAAAAGTATGAAACTAGAGATGTGCCATGATGTTCTCTTATAAAATCTATTATCTGCTCTGGGATCTTATACTGTCTGGCTAGCATAACTCCGTCATCAACATGCTGAAGTATGATGAGTCTGCTAAGACTGGGAGGCAATTTATCGTGTAGATTCTCTCCTCCTAGCTGGTTTTCTATAAAGAAATAAGGCCTTCTTACCTTACCAATATCATGATAGTAAGAGCCTGCTCTGATAAGCGGCAGATTAGCCCCAAGAGCTTCTCCTGCGGATTCTGCCAGATTACCTATAAGTATAGAATGGTGATACGTACCAGGAGCCTCTAACATAAGTCTTTTCAGTAGTGGCTGAGAGAAATTTATAAGCTCTGTAAGTCTGATTGGGGTCAATATCTGAAAGAGATGCTCAAAGTATGGCATAAGACCAATGGCTAGGATAGAAGATAGTAATCCTGACCCCAGGCCATATACCATATTAAGTATGATACTTCTCAAGTCTCCATAGCCTATAAGTGATATAGCTCCTACTCCAATTACCTGAGTCAATGCTATCCAGAGTCCAGCCCTTGTCAGATCTCCCCTCTGAGTAATATCCTTAGTTGCCAGTACCCCCATCATAGAGCCTATGAACAGAGGCGGATAAAATCTCAGGATATCTGGATTAGAGATATTGGGTAAGATACCAGAAAATACAAGGATAAGAATAGAAAGTCTATAATCCAATAAGACGGTAGCCAACATTGAAAGTGTTGCCAGAGGTATAAGATATATGGATAGTAGAGAGAAACCTTTAACGATGATGAGTCCAATAATCAAAAGAATAGCAACCAGCCAGTTTAAAGAGATACTGTTGTATATATTGGGGATATAACTTTTTATAAACTCTACAATAGTTAACTCGCTTAAGAATATTACCATTCCAAGGCCAATAATACCAAGTACGTTGACCTGACTCCTGGTAAGACCCAGGGCATCCAGGTATTTCATATGTTCCCTAGTTACTATATCTCCCCTTCGAACAATAACCTGACCTTTAAGGACTTTATACTTTACAGGTTGTACAGAATTTTTTGCCTCATTCTGACGTCTCAAGGTCTCCTCAACATTAAGAAAGAGGTTAGGCCTGATAAAGTATTTAGATAACGTAACTGCAATATCTCTCAGGTCCTGAGGTATATCAAGGGCTGAGCTTTCACTCTGAATTAGCTGATCTATCAGATTGAGACTCTGTGGAGATATGCCTTTGTTTAGAACTCCTCTTACTATCTGAACAACAGTGCTCCTAAGTTTATGCAGCTGGTCACGCCTGAGAGAAAAGAGTGCCTTAACAGTACTATCGGTAAGTTTTATCGGTAAAATCTTCTTTAATTCGACAAAGCTCTTGACCTGAGCCCTCTCTAGGGTATTGAAGAAACGTGTAATATCGTCTATAGCCTGGAGTTCTACCATAGTATCAAGTTCATAGACAGGTTTTACCTCTTTAACTGCCTGTTCTCTAAGTTGCTCAGTCCTTTCAACATCGACAAATTCCATAGTCCTGGGAGAAATAATGTCTGTAGGTGCAACCTGTCCTATACTGATATTTATCGAAGATGGTAGGAAATCGGAGACAAGGACCCCAAAATAAAAGAGAAAGACCACTATCCAAACTATTTCTCTACTCTTTACAGCTTTGGAGAAGAATTGAGAGAGAAAAAGATCTAGATCCTTTATATAGGAGATTAATCTATCTCCTATTTGTTCTATTGTTAGATTCATAGATATTATAAGCCTTTATGATCCTCTGAACCAGGTCGTGTCTAACGACGTCCTGCTCTGTCAGGTATACAAAGGCTAACCCTTCTACATCCTTAAGTATCCTCTGAGCCTGAATAAGTCCTGATTCTCTATCTGAAGGCAAGTCTATCTGAGTTATATCTCCAGTTACCACATACTTAGAACCAAAACCCATTCTGGTGAGAAACATCTTCATCTGTTCTGGAGTAGTATTCTGTGCCTCATCAAGTATGACAAAGGCATCGTTAAGAGTCCTTCCCCTCATATATGCAAGGGGAGCTACTTCTATAATACCTCTCTCCATATACTTCTGAATCTTTTCTGCCTCTAACATATCATACAGCGCATCATATAATGGTCTAAGATAAGGGTCTACCTTTTCCTGTAAATCTCCAGGTAAAAATCCCAGTCTCTCTCCAGCCTCGATAGCCGGACGAGTAAGTATAATCCTTGCTACAGACTTATTCTTAAGTGCCACAAGCGCCATAGCCATAGCAAGATAGGTCTTCCCTGTCCCTGCAGGACCAATGGCAAAGACAAGGTCATAGTTTCTCATCGTATCCACATATCTCTTCTGGCCCGGAGTCTTCGGGAAAACCCTCTTACCTCTAGGAGTTACAAGGATAACATCATCCCTTAGAGAGCTTATATTAATCGGGTCTTTCTCGGGATATTCAAGCAATAAGCTTATATCCTTCTTACCCACCATATGACCTTTTTTCGCTATCCTCGACAGATCTTCTACAATAGATACTGTCTTTTCCACATCCTCATCCCTACCCCTTATACACAAACCATGCTCAACCAAAAATATCTCCGTATTTGTCCTTTCAGAGAGAAAGACTAAATTTTCATCTAAATTCCCCAATAGATTCTTCAAAGTCCTTATATCTTCAAACTCTATATACCTTTCTATAGATTAAATCACCTCTACCTCTGGTGTGCCTGGGGAGATTCGAACTCCCCACCAGTGGATCCGGAGTCCACCGTTCTATCCAGCTGAACTACAGGCACTTTAAAATGGCGGAGAGGGTGGGATTCGAACCCACGGGATGTGCTTTGAAACACATCCAATCGCTTAGCAGGCGACCGCCTTAGACCTACTCGGCCACCTCTCCATACCTAGGAAGATTTTACCACAAAAATAAAAGTTTAGCAACAGGAATATTAATCCCCCCTTCTTATGGTATACTTAAGAGAAATAACTCTACTGAGAAGATAGGAGAGAGTATGAAGAGATTGATTATCTTTATAGCACTAATAGTACTTATAACTGAAAACTCAGTCTATGCCAGTTCTCCCGTGAGGCTCAGGGGCGACCAGATAACAATCTCCCAGGAATTGATAATAGCTGTTGGAAATATCAGCGCAGAATACAAGGACATAATGCTGGAAGCAAATTATTTAGAGCTGGACCCTAAGACATGGATATTAATGGCAAAGGGTAATGTCAGAATAAAACAGGAAAAGAATACACTCGGTGGGGAGAAATTGACCCTCTTTCTCAAAGAGGACAAGTTTCAGTTAGATGATGTATCGGGTGAGATAACAGATAGAAGTGTGAAGGGATTTATTTATATTAAAGGCAACAGTCTAGAAAGAAGTCCTGACGGAAGCATAAAAGGGGAAGAGATGTCTTTCACCACATGTGACTTAAAATCACCCCATTATCACATTAAGGCTAAAGAGCTTGCCATATATCCTCAGGAGAGGTTATATGCGGTGGATGTGAGCTTCTATATAGGCAATACAAGGCTCTTTTCCTTGCCATATTACAACCTCCTCTTTGAATATCCAGATAGACAGCCCGTTATTCCAGAGATCGGGAATTCCATCGATAAAGGTTACTACGTAAAGACATTCTACAGTCATTATCAGAGTAGAGACCTGTATGGATATGCTACTGTTGAATTCGCAGAAAAGACAGGGGTAGGGTTAGGACTTACCGAATTCTACAATATCAGAGATGTTGGACCAGGGTCTGCTAACATCTATGTGCTGCCATCTTTAGAGAAGCTTAAGGCAGATATAGGTATTACACAGGAGGCAAAGATAGGGGATGTAAAACTGAGTGGGGCGTTCAATAGAGAAAGTGTATTCTACGATAGATCGGAATACAGATTGAGCGCTTCAAGCAAGGGTTACTCACTTTCCCATCAGGGTCTAGAAAACAGGACAAGTAATGTGAGTTCTTATAATACCAGTTTTAATGCAACTGAAAAAATAGGGGATGTAAATACCTCCATATCTCTATCGAGTAGATACTACGAGAGTGGAGGTGTACCTATATCGGCAAATGACTACAGGATAACCGCTACCACCAAGATAGGGGATGTAAACACCTCTATCTCCTTAAGAGATAGGTACTATAAAAAGTCTGATATACCTGCAGAGGTGGGTGAATACAGAATTACAGCCAGCACAAAGGTGCAGAATATGAACGTCAGGGGAGAGGTCTTCACTATATCCTATCCCGATGTAACATCCTTATCCCAGTTTGGCTATGCTCGTGTACTTACCAAAATGCCAGAACTGTCGGTAAGTTCCAGTGTTTTAACATCTCCAGATATTAATATAACGGGCGAAGTGAATATTGGAAACTATATGGAACTCCCAACAAATATTCAGGGATTTGCTATAAAGGGGAATCTTCAGGCTGTGCCAAAAATTGTAAAGATATTTGAGGGTGATCTAGAATCATCTCTCAGGGTAAATGGCTCTTACTATCTTCCAGATAGTTATATAGCAGGCTTGGGGATAAATGCAAAGTGGTCAAAAGACCTGGTGCAGAACCTAAAGCTCACACTATCTTACGATTATAATGAGGGGTGGGGGAATTCTCAGTTCAATATACTCTCCGAACTGCCAGCCCTACCATCAAACTCTATATCGGGGAGCTTACTCTCCAAAGGGGACAATTATTCTGTAACGGTATCAACCAAATATGATATATTAAGCTCTGTATTCAGTCCGATTGTAGTAAATGGTTCCTGGAAAAAAGATGAAGAGAATAAGGTTTCTCTGAATCTAATGGTAAATCCGTACTACCTAGGGGACATCACCGCAGTATCTACTATAAGCTTCAGGATAGATCCAAAGTGGAAATTAGATATGTCCTGGAAATTTTACGCCCAGACCTTCCAGTTTCAGGAGATAAGAATCAACTATGACCTGCACTGCTGGGAGATGAATCTTAGGTACAATTATACTACTCAGACTACCTCTATCAGCTTCTCTCTGAAGGCTCTTCCAACTATGGGGGCTATAAGCCTGCCAGAGTTCTAAAGCTCAGATATCTTGACCCAGCGTCTCTCCTTTATCGAAATCTCTACTGCCTCTAATACTTCTTGACACTTAACTCCATCATAAAAGTTTGGTTCTATGGGTGTATCATTTGCTATAGCCTCACATAGATCATAGATCTCATGTATAAATGTATGTTCATATCCAATGATGTGTCCAGGAGGCCACCATGCACTTATATACGGATGAACAGGCTCGGTTACTAGAATTGTTCTGAATCCGCTCGTCTCCTGTGGGTCTTTTCTAGAACAGAACTGTAACTCATTCATCCTTTCAAAGTTGAAGATGATAGAACCTTCACTACCGTTAACTTCAAATGAGTTATAATTCTTTCTACCTGGGGCAAACCTGGTAGCCTCAAAACTACCCAAGGCTCCATTCTTAAATCTGGCAAGGAAGAGCGTAGCATCATCAACAGTGACCTCTCCCTTTTCTTTCACCTCTCCAGCTTTGGCACTAAGACCAGTCATAGAGACAGCGAGAGGTCTTTCCTTAACAAATGTCTCACTCATACCAATTACCTCTTCAAAGTCACCAACAAGGTATCTGGCAATATCTATCAGGTGAGCCCCAAGGTCTCCCAAGGATCCAGAACCGGCTATATCCTTTTGTAATCTCCAGACTAATGGAAAATTGGGGTCTACTATCCAGTCCTGTAGATAGACTGCTCTAAAGTGATATATCTTTCCTAAGGCTCCTTCCTGTATAAGTTTCTTTGCCAGAGCTACTGCCGGGACCCTCCTGTAGTTGAAGCCTACCATATGCTTTACCCCTGCAGATTCTACCGCCTTTAACATCTCCCTAGCCTCACCAAGGTTCATTGCCAGTGGTTTCTCACAGAATATGTGTTTGCCAGCTTTTGCTGAAGCTATAGCTATCTCTTTATGGACATTAGTAGGGGCAGTTATATCTATCAGATCGATATCCTTTCTCTCCACCAGTCTTTCCCATGATGTTTCTATCTCCTGCCAGCCGAATATACTGGCAGTTTCCCTGACACCAGCCTCGTCCCTACCGCAGATAACCTTCATAACAGGTACGCCCTTAGGTCTGAAAAACCTTGGCATATCAAGATAGGCATGACTGTGAGCCTTTCCCATAAATTTATAGCCTATAAGTCCTACATTTATATACATACAAAACACCTCCGCTAATTAAGAATACTGAACAAATAAAATATTACCACAGAATAGCTAATTTTTGAATCTCTCTACTACTCTTTTGTGTGCCTTGAGTTCTAACTCATCATTAAGAAGAGATAGTTTTATCTCTCGATACCTGCGGGATAGAGCCTTCTCGATGAGAAGGTCTGCAAACCATGGATTTTTAGGTAATAGTGGTCCATGAAGATACGTACCGAAAACATTTTTCTGCCAAGCACCTTCAGTATTATCAGTTCCATTATTCCCATATCCATTTATCACTTCTCCTAAAGGCTTAGCATATCTTCCAAGATAGGTCCTACCACTGTGATTTTCAAAGCCCACTAAAGTTGTACCCTCATACCCTTCTAATTTTGATCTAATCAGGATATTTCCAATAAATCTCTTATCTCCAGCTTCAGTATAAACATCTAGAATCCCTATACCATCTAATCTTGGACTATCTTTAGGTTTATAGTAATGACCAAAGAGCTGGTATCCCCCACATATCCCGAGAAAGACTACCCCATCATCTGCCAATTTCCTCAATATATCCCCCTTTTTATTAACTAGGTCGGGAGCTAGGAGTCTCTGTTCTCTATCCTGACCTCCGCCCATAAAAAAGATATCGACCCTATCAGGAATAGGGTCATCTATCGATACGGGGATAACTTTTACATCGATCCCCCTCCACTGAGCCCTTTTTACTAAGACAGAGATATTCCCTCTATCACCATACAGATTCATAAGGTCAGGGTAGAGATGACATATAACTAATTCATACATTTTTAAGGAGGTCTTCTACCAGTCCCTTGTCTTTTATAATAGACTCAGTATTTGCCCTTTTTATCTCTTCATAGAGTTCTCTGCGATAGACCTTGACAGATTTCGGTGCGTTTATTCCGACCTTCACATGATCTCTGTCTACCTCTAAGATCGTAATCTCTATATCATCCCCTACTAGTATAGACTGTCCCCTTTTCCTGGTAAGTACAAGCATCCTATCCTGCCACTATAGACTGTAACTTATTCTCAAATAAGTAATGTCTTGTTGTATATGGGGAATTCTCCAGGATGATTTGAGATGCCTTTTTGCTTTCTGTATCTATAATGATTGGGGCTACAAGATTTGCGGTAGAAAGTCTAAAATCTTCATTCAGGGTTACAATCACATAAATTATAATAGGCCTGTCCTTATAAGAGTCATCGAGTTCTATAACATACTCTGGGAAGAAGACAAATGGATCTATTAAGAGAAAGGCTAACTCTGGGGTCTTAAGAGACTGTAACCAGAGGAAAGGAAAATCCTCTTTCTCCTTTATAAGGATAAATTCTCTCTCATCTTCGAATCCCAATATTGGAGAGACAAACTCTATCTTATATTCATCGTCCACTTCTATATCTCCAAAAAGAAGAGTCTTTACCAGCATAGACATCTACCCCAAATAATTGATCAGACTTGGCTGTAATGCTCTGGCAGCTGATATCAAACTAGCCTGATAAACGTTTTGCTGGGCGTATAACTTCAAAACAACCTCTTCTATCTCTATATCCTCCTGTTTAGAGAGGAGATCTGCATATTTAGTGTATTTCTCTGACAACAAATCGCTTGTAAGCTCTACCCTAGATAACCTGGCACCTAAACCAGACAGTTCAGAACTTACCCTTTCGCTTATAGCATCTATCTTATCTATTGTCTCGGTAATCTGAGATGTATTACCTCCCAAAAGTGCCTCTTTCAGTGATACAAGAGTATCAAACATACCTGAATCAACAAATAGAGACTTTCCAGTTGGACTGGCATTGATAAGTACATTATTAGAGATCTCCACAGACCTTAGGTTACCATCACCCTTATATAGCACCACATTTTCGTTCTTCTCAAGAGGAGCTTCGGAAGTTTTATAACCACCAAAGATGTACCTGCCAGAGACATTTGTATTCCCTATCTGTATAAGATGATCTATAAGCTGATCTACCTCTTTAGCTATAGCATTTCTATCCTCTTGCGAGAGGGTTTCATTTGCTCCTCTAACAGCTAATTCCTTGATTCTGGTAAGAGTAGATGAGATGTCCTGTAAAGCCTTATCCGCTACGTTTAGTTCTGTCTTTAAAAAGTCTATATTCCTACTGTACTGTTTATTGGCATTTAGTGTGGATTTTAGCTCTATAAGTCTCGAGGTGGATACAGGATCATCCGACGGTTTGATGATCTTCTTTCCACTTGAGAGTTGATTCTGAAGCTTTTCTAATCTAGTAAGATTACTGGAAAGATTTCTAAGGACATTATTAGCTATCATATTATAAGTTACTCTCATCTCTTACCTCCCGACAACCCCTGTTCTTTCTATCAGGATAGACAGCATCTCATCTAGGGTTGTTAATATCCTACTTGCTGCAGAAAATGCCTGCTGGTATCTTATCATATTTATGACCTCCTCATCTATGGAGACTCCCGATACTTCCTCTCTTTTATTATTAATGGCATCAACAAGGGCCTTCTGGTTATCAGATATAAGACTCGCCCTCTGAGATATTATGCCCAGCATACTGATCTGATTCCGCCAGTAGTCCTCAACTGTAAAACTTCCATCTATAAGGAATTCATCCTTAATCCTTGCTATCTTTAGGGCATTAGACCCATCACCTGGGGCGTCTGGAATACTGGCACTTGCTATCTTATTTAGGTCTTGCAGTATCAAATCATTTATCTTTATATTTTCAGCAGTAATTCCCTTGGTATCATCGATAAGGGTAAAGAAATCTAATCCCGTACTGTTATCAAGTCCATAGCCAGATCGATGTAATTCGTTAACCCTTTCATAGATCACAGCGGTCAATCTATCAATGACACCAATATATCCAGTTTCGTACTCATAGCCCCTATCATCAGTAATCCCTATGATATTATCCCTCGCATAAAGTATACTCGAGAGTCTTCCCTGCTCATCTTTCAGATGGACGTCACTTCCGTCCTCCCAAAGGACTCTTCCATCAGAAACCACCATTTTATATACTGTATTGTTGACTCCAACCAGGAGATGATCCCTTATATTTATTACAGCCTCTCCAACTTCATTTATTGATACATCAAAATTTACAAGCTCAGTAAGGCTATCCAGCAGTAAATCTCTCCTATCAAGTAGGTCGTTAGGGGACTCACCCCTTATATATGCCCTCTTGATCTCTTCGTTAAGGGCTCCTATCTGTAATGCTATATCATTAATAGCATTAACCTGGATCTCGAGGTCTTTCTCCAATTGATCCCTTTGTAACACTAGCTCTCCTCTCAGGTGAGATAAGAAGGAGATAAGTGTCTGTGCCTGTTCTTTAAGCGACCCTCTAACAGCCATACTCTCAGGGTTGGTGCTCAACTCCTGCCAGCTATTCCAAAAATTACTTATAGTTAAAGAAAGACCATTATCCGTAGGTTCTCCAAGTATATACTCTATCTCTTCTAAAGAACTTTTCAGATTATCCCAGTAACTCTTTATCCTGCTCTCATCTCTATACTGGATATCTAGAAACTCGTTTCTGACCCTCCTTATATACCTTAACTCCGAACCGGTTCCAATTATTCCTATAGAAGGCAGGGAGACTGCAGGAGAAGTTACTATCAAACCTTCCTGTCGAGAGTATCCCTTAGTATTTGCATTTGCTATATTATGAGAGGTTATATCTATCAGCGAGCGGTTAACAAATAATGCACGCCTTGCAATCTCTAAGCCCAAGAAAGTAGATAACATAATTATCCACCCAGCCAGAGCTTTATGATATCTTCAGGAACCTCTCCAGAAAGAATCCTTTTGGCTAACTCCCTCTCGTCTATATTGTATCTACCCTCTTCGATCTCCTGCTTGAGGGCATTCAATCTTTCAGAGATACTCGGTTCTTCAATACTGGACATTGCCTTAAATATCTTTGCTAAAATCTCTCCCTCTTTAGAGATCTCAACCCTATCGTATGGTCTCTGATGTAAAGGAGTCTTCTCCTTTGTCTCTCTATTCAGATATATCCTGAGTAACCTCTTTAATTCCTCACTCTCGTATATTCTCATAATTACCCCCTATTCTCTAAAAGTATAGAAGTTATATGTGGATTTTTCTTCAAAAACTCCACATATCTATGGAGAAGCTCTATAGAATTTTCTAGCAACCTGGAGTTTATCTTAACGAGTTCATTTAACTCCAACACTAAATCTCCAAGATATCTCAACTTATCTCTGAATTTAGACTGTTCTTCTAAGGGAAGACCAGATATTATCGATTCAAGCTCCTCTTTCTCATATCTTAAGTCGGTCTCTTCCCCTAACATAAAGAGCTGACTTAGTACTTTGGATTGACTGTTAGTTATCTGTAAGAGTGAATCCAGGTCTCTATTTATTATAGAGATATACATATCCTTCGACAGTCTCACCAGAGATTCGTAAGCCTCTATATATCTGTCTATCAGATCCAAAATAGAGCTTTCCATATCTAAATATAAATATCGGTAATAATGATAAAAACTTTAGTAGGAGCTTATCTCTTCTTTTTACGAAGATACTCCAGTAAAAATGTATCTTCCTGCTCTTTAGTTTTAGTAGAACCTATAATATGCCTTACTTCACTCAACAGTTTTAGCCTACACTCAGGACAAAATCTACCGCTATCTATAGGTTTTCCACAAGCCTCACAGGTTGGCTTTATAGAAAGCCTACCTATCCTTATAAACTTACTTATCCTGTTCTCACTTACGCCGGTAGCCTCCATAATCTCTGATAAATTGGCATTGGGATGATTCTTTAAGTACTCTTTTACCAGATTAAACTCTTCCTCTTCCTTTCTCTGACAATCCGGGCATATATCACTAGTTACCTTTACAAAAAGCCTTCCACACTCTTTACAATTAGCCAAAGGCATCTTATCGCCACCTTATCTCAATTTCATCCCCATCCTTTATCGGAGATGTAAAAGATGCAGGATCACCATTTAATCTCATCTCTATAAACTGGATATCCCCCTCTATCGGTATATAGTTCAGTACATCTGCTAAGATAGGCTGATATAGAGATGTTATTACATAGTCACCCTCTAAGAAAGGACTTGCTGGATCTATCTCCTTACCATCTAGGGTTATACTCTTACCGCACCTGAGCCTTATTTCTCTACCATTGACCTTTATATCTACTGTATAGTCCCTTCCAAAGTTCTCCTCTCCCAGTACATCCTTTACTTTAGGATGCTCTTTATAAACTATCTCGATGGTATCTCCAGGATTTAATTTGATATCGTCCTCAATCATCCTACCATTCAGATAAATTATATACGGTTTCCACTCAAAGGTCCTTCTTTCTCCATTTAAACTGTAACTAAATATCTTAGATCCTATATCTATACCGATAGTTCTGAGAAAATCATAGAGACTCTTATTAGAAATTATCTCGATCTTTGCCCTATCGTAAAGTAGTGTACTCCTGTCAGCTGTTTTCCCATCTAAAAAGACCTCAACTGGGAGTTCATACTCCTTATCGTTCACCTTTACTCTCGGAATCTCAACGATATCAATTATATCTTCTACAGTTACAAAGGCATCAAGTCCCCTCTCTCCAGGGATGATCTCTATCTCGTCACCAGCTTTTATCCTGGTATCAAGATTTGCTACCTCTCCATTTACAATGATCTTAGCAGGTTTACCCCTTTCACCAGGGAATACTTTAATACTCCCATTTACTTCGACCGTTATACCCTTACCAGGTTCTCCATAGATCAGCCAGGGAGAAAATCCCGCAGATATGATAAGGTCACTTACCGTTATTATTCCGGTATCAAGGAGTCTTACTCTCTCACCGTTTACCCAAACTTCTACAGGAACGAATCCTCTGTTATTGAAGTATGAATTCAATATACCTATAGGGGTTATCCATTCAGGACCCTTCAACCTTTTGCCTACAACTAAACCCAAAGAATTTACATCTCTTATTGCTATCCTTTCCGATGGGATCTCTAAGATCTTAGAAAATAAATCTCTAATACAGGGGGTAAGACTCCCTCCTCCTATACAGATCAGTACATCAGGAGCCCTCTCATTCAATTCCAAAATCTTCTCGCTCACTTTTAATACCATATTCTCCACCGTAGGTCTAATGATATCTAAGACATTCTCCTTGCTTATTTCTTTACTGTTTCCTAGGATATCCTTAAAAGATATCTTTTCCCTATTATTCCTCTTTATATCTTCAGCGGTAGAAAAATCTACCAGTAAAGACCTCATTATAGCCTCTGTAACCTCATCTCCTGCAAAAGGAACCATCCCATAACCCAGGATAGTCCCATCTTTAGAGATGGCTATATCTGATGTACCTGCTCCTATGTCCACGAGGGCTATATTTAACTTCCTAAGGTCTTGAGGGACAACCAGATCCATAGCAGATATTGGTTCAAGAGTCATTAAAGTTATCTTTAACTCTGCAAAATCAAAGGCAGAAACAAGTGCATCTATAACAACCCTAGGAAGAAATGTAGCTATCACCTCACAAGAAATACTCTTACCCCTCTGACCAACAAGAGAATCTATAGGGGTTCCGTCCAGGAGATATCTGGTAACAGTATAACCAACACATATATAATCCCATGACTCCAGATCTTCCTCCGTACGGAGTAGATTTCTGGCAGAGTATAACGCATTCCACTCGAGGGTATTTATATGGTTCTGAGTAAATAGAGTAAAGGCAGGAAACTCCAGCTGGGACCTTCCTCTCTTGGTGATAAGGACTCTACCGGCAACAGCAGTTGCACTCTCTGTAATCCTAGTCTTAAGCTTCTTCTCCAGATCGTCCTTTACCGCTCTGATTGTACTAGCTACTTGAGGGACATTGTGGACCTGGCCATCAAGCATAGCCCTGGTAGAATGTTCCTTGAGGGAGTAAGCCAGTATTCTGATCTTATCCTCAAAAGTCCCAACCAAGCCCTTTACACTTCGTGTCCCTACATCAATACCTACCAGTTCTCTCATAGCTCGAAGAATTGATAAGCAGCTGTAAGAAGATTATCTACATAAGATATAAAGGTCTCCAGAGATGACTCATCAACAAATCCAAGCTCCTCTAATATGCTCCCAGAGAGTGAATACATAAGTCCATCTATTCCCACACCATATCCCATCATTAATGTGATACTATCCCCTACATGGACCACCTTGGAGGAAACTGCGACCATCTTCTCGGGTTCATGGTGATTACTTATAGCGGATATAAGGAACTCGGGGAGATTCCACCTCTTAGCCAAAAGTCCTCCAGCTTCTTGATGGTCAAAACCTAAAAGTTCCTTCTCTATCACATTGAATGGTTCAAGAGACTCAGAGATCCTCTTTACCACTTCGTCGTACTCGGGCTGTAAATATTCATCCAGGACTATCTTTCCTATGTCGTGTAATAAACCTGCCACAAAGAACGCCTCTATGTCTCCAAGTCTTCTCTTACGGGCGATCTCTCTACATATGATTGCACAGGCTATAGAATGTCTCCAGAGTTCCCCCTTATCCAATGAGTAACCCTTTACCTCTTTTCCCAGGAAGTCCTTAGCCAAAGTGGTATAGATAAGACTCCTCAACGTATTAAGACCAAGTATAACAATTGCTTCAGTTACAGACACCACCCTTCTTGGGAATCCATAGTATGCAGAGTTTGCCAGTTTTAATATATTGGCCACTAGTCCTTCATCTCCAGAGAGAGCCCTAGCTATATCTGTAATCGAACTTCTGGGATCGTCTATCTTCCTTAATGCCAGAGAAATCACATGGGGTAAGGCAGGGAGCTTTTCTACTCTATCTATCAATCTCTCTAATGTCAGTTTATTACTCATTTATTCAAACTTTTAATCAACTCCTTATACAGAATATCTGCCAAGCCATTACTACTCTTGGCTAAAATTCTAGACAACTCACCATCAAACCAGCTATAATATGTGGAGAGGGCAAAAGAAGGAGTCTCTGGAGAAAGCATATCTACAGAATTTCTCATCTCCTTAAGCAGGACATTCCAGAAGATAGATACAAATTCACTAGTTAATATCCTTAGTTTCTCCTTATCATCAACTCTGTAATTTAGTATAGATCTAACATTCTCTATGTACATCTTACTGAAATACCAACTCTCCTTGTAGGGCTCCAGCCTCTTTTATCGCCGATATTATTCCTATAATATCCTTTGGTGTTGCCCCCAGTGTATTTAAAGCCTGTACCAGATCTCCCAGTGTAACCTCTTTTATATTCTCATCCTGTGGTGCAATTATGGTCAACTTAATATTATTATACTCTATAGCAACAGGAAGTAAAAGTACATCCTTCCCCATAATTATAACTCCAGTCCTCTCATTTATAACTATTCTTGCAGATATGTCAGGAGTTATAGTAAGACCCTCTATCTGTGCTATAAAATCAACCACGTTATTCTGATAATCCTGTGGAACACTGATCTCAATGGTAGAAGAATCTATCGCTTTGGCGGTATTGGGAAATTTATCGTTTATCGCTGTTACTATCCTCTGAGCGGTTGTAAAATCGGGATTTCTCAAAGAGAACCTAAGCTGTTTGGAGTTTATACTACCACCCAAGTTCTTTACTATTTTACCACCACCGTATACTATGCCAACAGTAAGAGGTGATTTGCTTCTGGTCTTTCCAGATATATCTATACCCCCAACTGAAACGGGTCCCTGAGCTCTGGCTAACTCTTCACCGGTAACTGGAGATATAAGAGGAGTATCAAGGAGGATTCCACCCTGAAGGCTGGTAGCATCGAGATTGCTTGAGACCTGAACATCAAAGAGGTCCCCTTCCTTTGCATATGAGGGAACATCCAGGGTAATGGTTACTACTGCAACATTTCTGGGCTTTATAAGATCCTGAGAGATCGTTATACCAAAATTCTTACTCATATTTGCCAGCATCTGCTGGGCTAAGGAGATATTCCTATCTCCAGTACCCTGCAACCCAACAACCAGGCCCATCCCAACCAGATGGATCCGATCTATCCCCTGGAGCTGGACTATATCTTTTATCCTTGCTCCATAAGAGATAGCGTTTAGTGAAAAGATAAATATTAATGTCAGTATCAAGATAACATTTCTCATTCTTCTCACCTCTAATTAAAATATAAGTCTTAAAAGCTCTTTAATCCAGTAGAGTATTGTAGAGAGTATTCCGCCATCTCTTGCCTTAGGCGCCGAACTCTGATACCTTACCTCTAGATCAACCACCTTCGAAGAATAGATGGTGTTATCTTTATTTATATCTTCTGGTCTAACAAAACCCTTTATATATACCGTCTGTTCCTCGTTATTGACGGTTACCACCTTAGACCCCTCTATCAAAAGTAATCCATTGGGTAGGACATCCTTGACAATTGCACTTATATTGCCTGAAAAATTGGCTGCCTGTGATGTACTTCTAGAACCAGAAAAGGCGGAAGAAAGTTCAACAAAAAAGGCAGTGATAAAATCTAAAAAACCTACACCCGGTCCCCCTTTTAGGGTAACCGACTTATCGGTTCCGCTTCCCATCTGCTGATTAGCCTGAGTATACTCAGTTATTATAACAGTGACCGTATCCCCCTTGGTAAAAGCCTTATGGTCTGTATAGAGAGACTTTACAAGACCGAGATTTAAAACTCCTATAAATATGATCAAAATAGATATCACTCTTTTCATTTGAAGACCTCCACCTTTCCTCTTCCTATTACCGTACCCAAGACCTCCTTAAAACTTGAAGGGTTTCTTAACCTTATGGTCTGTCCAAAATAACCATCCTGAAGGGCTATAAGCTTGGTAGAAACTGTGAGGTTTCCAATACGCCTGATCGCCTCTACCTCTTCATTTTTATTTACCAGTGGTGGCTCAACTACGGCATTAGAGGTGATAATCTGCCCAGGATAGAGGATTCTTGTAGTGACTTTGCCTATTATGTCCTCTTTCTTTTCGATGGCAGAAGGAACAATACTATCTACTGACTTCTCTGCTATCATTTCCTCAGTGATAATTGTCCCCTTAGGTACATAGACCTTTACCGCATAAAGTACTTTTTTGATATCTGTCTTAAAGGATAGGTTAATAGCCTTTATATACCTATCGTCTACATAAAATGAAACCTTCAATACAAGGACTTTGCTATTGGCTGAACTTAACTGTTTTACATCTATCTTTAGATTTCCCTCGGGTAAGACTACACTGGGGATATCTTGCGAGAGAGGTTCCAGATTGGGTATCCCTATCTTTTCTCTCACAATGGAAATTAACTCTTCTTTGGAGATTACCTGAGCTGTGCGGGTAAATATAACCTTATCTGGGGATGATAGATCCCTATCTTTCAGCAATGCAGGGACTTTCATAGTGAGGATCTGCTTTATATACTGAGAAGAATATACAAGACTTTTTCCTAAGGGAGGAGCGGGGAAGAGCTCTACCCCAAGAAATCCATCAGGTATACCTGACGGATCTTCTAATATATCTCTAAGATAAATCCTATCCCCGCTCACACTGACTAAAGATTTTATCTTCAATACAGAGGCAAAAGAAATACTCTGACAGAGAAGGAAAAATAGGACCAAGAGAGATAAATAAGATCTCCTCATCCTATTTACCTACGCAGTGTATTTGCTATCTGTAGGATATCATCGGACGCCTGTATGGCTCTAGCATTGACCTCATATGCCCTCTGAGCTACTATCATATTCACCATCTCTTCTACCACTTTTACATTTGACATCTCTATAAACCCCTGAGCAATTGTCCCAAAACCACTATCTCCAGGATTTCCAATAATCGGAGCCCCTGAAGCAGCTGTTGCCCTGAATAAGTTTCTTCCAATACTCTCCAAGCCAGAGGGATTTATAAACTTTGCCAGCTGGATCTGTCCTAAGGTCTGGAAATCTGTGGACCCTGGGAGAGTAACGGAAACGGTACCATCACTGGTAATGGCGATACTTGTTGCCTCTGGGGGTATAATAATTTCGGGAGCTAGAGGTAAACCATCTGAGTTTACAATTCTACCCTGACTATCTTTCTTAAATGCCCCATCTCTGGTATAAGCCACCGAACCATCAGGCATAGTGATCTGGAAGAAGCCATCACCCTCAATAACAAGGTCTAGCGTATTCTGTGTCTGTTGAAAGTCTCCCTGAGAGAATAACTTTTGAATAGCAACCGCTCTTACACCATGTCCAACCTGTACACTTGTTGGAACTTGAGCACCCTGAGCTATCAATGCCCCGGCTGCTCTAATAGTATTGTACAGAAGGTCCTGAAAATCGACCCTGCTCTTCTTGAAACCTGTAGTGTTTACATTTGCCAGGTTATTGGCAATCACATCAAGATTCAACTGCTGTGCTAACATACCAGAGGCTGCGCTCCACAATGCTGGTATCATAAATTCACCTCCAAATTTTTGCCAGCCCCTGCGTAGCAGTCCGGCCGGCAGATTATTTTAAGCAAATCTTCCCAGATCAGAAATGAGTCTTTCTGTGATACTATCCTCAGCCTGTACTAGTTTCTGGTTAGATTCATACGCCCTGTAAGCAGAGATAAGTTCAACCATTTCTCTTACAGTATTAACATTAGAAGTCTCTATGGCATACTGTTCTATGTCAGGTTGAACAGGCTGGGGAACAAAACTTACAAGATTTTCTCCTATCTTTTCTATCACATCACCTCCTTGCGGGGTAACAACTCTAAGTGTATCAATCGTTTCTCCATCTACAATCACCTCCCCCCTTCTGGTAAATACTACTATCCCACCCTGCGGGATTCTGATAGGACCATTTTCCCCCAGTACTACATATCCATCTGTTGTAGAGAGGTATCCCTCACTATTTATAACAAGTTGTCCATTTTTCGTAAATCTCTCTCCCATAGGGGTATTGACTACAAGGAATCCGTTCCTGACGGCTATATCTAGAGGATTATTAGATGGAATGTAATTACCAGGGGTATTTAAAGTTACTACCCCATCAACATAAGTTCCCGTTCCAGTGGTCCCTAATGGTAAAGGGCGTTCATTATTATAGAGTTTAAATAAAAAGACCTCAGGGAAGTTTCTGGTTACCGTCTGGCTTCTCTTATAGCCAACAGTAGCTGAATTAGCAAGGTTATTTGATACCGTATTTACCCTTACTAACTCAGCCAACATCCCTGAGGCACCCGTATAGATTCCTCTAAACATTTATTCCCCTCGATTTATTTAAATGGCAGGCCCGGCAGGACTCGAACCCGCAACACCTGGTTTTGGAGACCAGTGCTCTGCCAATTGAGCTACGGGCCTATATTTATCTTACCTCTCTATGTACCGTATGCTTTCTGCAGAAGGGGCAAAACTTCTTAAGCTCTAATCTGTTGGTAGTGTTCTTCTTATTTTTGGTGGTTGTATAATTTCTGTTTTTACATTCGGTGCAGGCTAAGGTTACTATATCTCTAGGCATGACTACTCTATAAGCTGGGTTATAACTCCAGCTCCTACTGTCCTACCTCCTTCCCTGATAGCAAATCTTAACCCTTCTTCTAACGCTACCGGTACTATAAGCTCTACTTCCATATTTATGTTGTCTCCTGGCATTACCATCTCTACC
>CAZZLK010000058.1:0-26164 GCA_964655195.1 uncultured bacterium | reverse complement strand
TTTGCTAGCTCTATCGCTACCTTTACCTTCCCCTCTTCTCCCTTTATCACTATCATCCTGTTACTTGGTGTTACTATTAGCTCTGGATATACTGCCTTTATCGATTGGGCTACCTTCTCTATATCTCCCTTTATCTCTATTGTTTCTACTACCTCTTTTATCACTGGACTTACAGGTGCTACATCTATGCTTCCTATTAGCTTCTTTGCTCCCTCTATCTTCTCTTTCTCTCCTCTAAGTACCAGATACTTACCTGTTATACTTGTTACTATATCTGGGTATACTACCTTCAGTGTGCTCTGTATCTGAGTTGTATCTCCTTTTATCTCTACTGCCTCTACTACCTGGACCGGTGCTTTTTCTCTGGTAATTCCTGAATCCAATATTTCAACTAATCTCTTAGGGGTCGCTACTATATATCCATTATTCCATTTTTCATAAGCCAGACCGGAAGCCTTAGTTATCATCTCTAGAGCTTCCCTTGCCGTAACATTATTCAACACCAAAGTGATTTTCTTTGAGACCCCCTCATCTATAACTATGTTGACACCTGCCTTAATAGATAAGGCCTGGAGGACATCTTTTATATCTGCGTCTTTAAATGAAAGTAATACCCTTTTCTCTGAAGATGTGGTTGTGACCTTTTTAACCTGTTCTATGGGGGTAGCAGTCGTCCTGGTTGATGATACGGAGACAACCTGAGACTCTCTAGCAAAGTCTAACTGTATGATGTTCTGATCTTTATTCTCTGTTATCAATGGCTCTATTTTGTTCTTAAGCTCTACAACTACTACAGTATTTACATTCTTATTTATATCTTCATAATCATAAGCCAATACTCTATTTATAACACCAGAGCCAGTTATACCTTCAATCTTTCCACTAAAGGACGTATAAGGGAATTCCATTATAAATCTAGGGGGATTATCGTCTAATATTGATTTAAACTTACACGACGAGGTAGTGTATATAGATACTCTGTTATTATCGTATAAGATCTTTCTTAAAAGAGTGCTAACCGGTGAGATATCAAGCTGAACAACAATGGAAAGTTTTAAGTCATTTTCTGCTAGACTTATATAATACTTAGGGATTTTACTACCCTCCAATGTAATCCTCAGATTCTTATCTCCTCTAGGAGCCATCCTTAGGATTCTTACTGGTGACTTATTTATCTCAAAGCTCTGAGACTTTGGAAGCGTTGCGTTGTATACATCAATCACAAGACGATTGGGATTAGATAAAGTAAAAGAAGCGTAAGCCAATCTTACAGGAGCGCTCAAATTAATTACTAATTTATCACCTTCTACATACCAGTTTACATTTGCTAAATCTTCTCCAAAAACAAACCTAACTGAGGAAATAATCAAAAGAAGACATAATAAAACAGTCATCTTTTTTCTCATAACATTTAACCCCCTAGTTTTATATTGTAGACTCTTCCTTTCCAATCAAGGTCCACAGAATCTCTATATATCTTTTTAACTATCAAATCCTTACTTAATTTATCTCCTATTTCAAAAATTCCGCTATGAGATTCAAACTCTATTATTGCAAAAGGATTACTGTCATAAATGATACCAGTTACTCTGATATTAGGCAATGGCTCTTCTGGAATTTTCTCTTTAACTTCTGTCTGTTTAATTTCAGGCTGAACCTCTTTTGGTGTTTTAACCTCCTGTGGCTTAGTCTCCCTGATAGAAGGCTGAATCTGTTCTATCATAACAGGCGTAGTTTTAGGAGGAGGTGGAGGAGTCTGAACAACTTTTACTGGAAGGACTTCTTCTTTAGGCTTTTCTGTAGCAATTTTTATAGGAATCTTAAATGGGTCTCTATAGACCTCAGGAGTATACTGAAACGCTATCTCCTTTACTTCTTCTTTCGGTATCTCTGGGAGAGGAGGTGGGAATATTGGTATCTGGTACTCTTCCCTGGTAAACCTGCTCACAAAGATAACAGTTCCAACTACACTTACACATACCAGAGCAATTATTATCAAAAAAATAACCCTATTGTACACCCTTAACCTCCTCAAAAGGTGTAGTCTCTAAAATACCACTAAAAAGAATATTCTTTTCTTCAATCCTCGCATTTAGCTGAGTTATGTTAAGCGTCTTCGATACACTTATCTCATATGCCCACGGAACAAAGCTTGTATAATTCCCCTTCAAAGTAAAGCTAAAACTTACTCTATTCTCATTTTTATCTGGCCCGCTTATACTAACCACATCCATACCGTACTTTCTGCTGATCTCTTCTATATCTTTTAATAGATTCACAAGGACATCATAAGAATAAAGTCTATTCTTCAGTTCTTCTATCCGGGCCTTTTCCTCTTCTATTGCCGAGTCTAATTGCCTCTCTCTAAGAGGGAAAAGTTGAGCCCTGGCTAACTTCATCCTCTTCTCACTCAATTCCCTCTGGAGTTCCTGGACTCTTAAACCCTGCGGATATACCACAAGAGCAATCCACAGTATGTAGAATATTACAGATATGAGTATTATAAATCTCCAATCTCTAAAATTAATTCTCATTGCGTCCCCCTCAATATCTCTATATGAAAACTATAACAATCAGTTCCATCTAATTTTACCTTCTGTATATTCGTTCTGGAAAGGGAAGTGTTGGGCGTATTTTCTAAGAGTAATTGGATAAAATTCTTAATCCCCCTTATAGAGATTCCATAGCCGTCAAAATTTATCCCTGTTGGAGAGATAGCAACATTAGTCAGCCAAAAATCGGATGGTGCATATAGAGATATATCTCTTATAACATCAAGATTAGCTCGTGGGGCATTTATCTTATTCTCTATCTCCTTCCTTTTGACTATAAGAGCATTTAACTCTGTCGTCTTTTCTCTTATCCTCGTCTCTATAGGGAGGAGCACACTTAACTGCGAATCTATACTCTCTATCTCCATCCTTATAATATTTCCTCTAAGCCAGAGCATATAGTACGTAAGAAATGCATTTGCAATAAAAACTATGATAAGAACAGTTTGCAAAATAGACTGTAACCTTAATCTGCTCTCCTCTCTCTTAAACTCTCTCGTTAAATCTAACATTAAACCGATATCCTCCCAAATTCGAGATTATCGAGAAACTTATAGGGGCACTTGTAACCAGACCCACTTAGAGCAGCCCCTATAGCTATAGAATATAAATTTGGGTTTGGTAAGTCAATACTATTCTTAATGATACTGTTCAAATCCAATATATCAACAGGAAGACTTAGCTCTCTAGCAAGATAATCCCTTAGACCTATTGTTAAAGAGCCTCCTCCGTCCAGTATTATCCTGGAGGGATAAACATAGGTAAGTTGGTAGAAATAATCAATAGACCTATTTATCTCCCTTAGCAGTGTAAGAAAGGTATTAAGTAATGCCTCACTTACCATTATCTTACTATATCCAACCTCCTGAGGGAATATATCCCTCTTCCACTTTTCTGCTTCTTCGACTGATACATTCAAGGTGGAAGCGATAACCTGTGTAATGTCATCTCCTCCAAATCTCAATGTCCTTATAACGTTAACAACGTCTTCCTTACATATATAGAGAGTGGTAACTTTTGCCCCTATATTTAAAAGCATAAGGTTGTCTTTATCAGGTTTCAAGAGATTTAACTGACAGATGAATTCTGGCTCTAAAGTCTTTAGCCTCAGGTTGAGCTCCTTAAAGATATTAAAGATTGTACTGGCAGACTCCTTCGGGATTCCTGCTACCAGAACCTTCATCTCCTGGTTTTTCTCGTCCCTATCCAGAACAGCATAATCAAAAGCAACAAGGTCTACATCCACCTCGTATCTGCTAGATATCTCTAACTTTACCGCCTCGTATAATTCTCTATCAGGAAGAAGTGGCAATGTAAGTACTCTGACGAATTCATTTTCGCTCTTCCAGGAAATAGCAACATCTTTACTTTCAAACTTGCTCTCCTTCCATAAATTGCTGATCAACTCAGAGAGAAGGGGAACATTTTGAATTTCCCCATTTTCGATAACACTCTCAGGATAGACCAC
Organism: uncultured bacterium; assembly: GCA_964655195.1. Classification (GTDB taxonomy): domain Bacteria; phylum DUMJ01; class DUMJ01; order DUMJ01; family DUMJ01; genus DUMJ01. Next base: position 22,144 of record CAZZLK010000058.1, on the reverse strand, counting down.
AGAGCCAAATCTCTTCACATATTTCTCATTTTCTCTAATTTCTATCTCAGCTGCCTTTATCGCATAGGTTCCAAAATCAATACCAACTATACTCTTGTTGTTTTTAAACCTCATATCCACCTCTCATTTATTCCTCGGGGTAAATATACCCGAGACAGTATAGTCATTATTAAAGACAATTTCTACCCTATAAGAAGTACCTGCACTTTCTATCTTAAAATCCTTTACATTAGTAGCTACAATATTATTCCCAGTATTATTTACCTTTCTAAGAATCCTGTCTCCACTTTTTTCAAAAGAAATCTTTTCACCCTCGATATTTTCGAATTCAAACCCTGAAGATACTATCTTTACACTTCCCTGTTTTGCTCCCCTAGATTCTCTGATTATTCTCTCCAGAGACATCCTTGCCTCTTGAACAGTCCAGAGTTTAGTCTCTGTAGTCTTCCACATAAAAATTCCCATACTATATGTGGCATATATAATTCCGATGACAAATGTAAAGACTGCTAAAGTAACCAATAACTCTACCAGTGTAAAACCATCTCTAAAGTGATATGTATGTAGTAATCTCATAATTCTTCCCGGAACCCCATTCAGCTCTGACTTTAACACTGAGGAGATTCTCAACCCCACTCACTGACTTTATCTCTATTATACCCTTTTCCACACCCAAACTGGATAACGATGACTTCCAAGGATCAATATTTAAAGTAGTATTTATCTTATCTAGATCCGGATTCTGAGCTAAGACATCATCGTAATAGACTCTTACTATATCCCCCTTTAAATCCAACTCTACCTTAAGTTCATTACTGTCACCGAATAAACTCTTTAACCCCTTATAGCCTTTAGCCTTTGCGAATTCAATCTCAGAAATTACACTGTTAGCAATCCTTGTCTTCAGCGCAGATTCTTCTGTTGCTCTTCTAGAAGTGGGGAAAAACATTAAAATCCCTACGATAACTAGACTTATAATAAGGAGAGCAAGTATAAGCTCTATAATTGTAAAACCCCTATTAAGGTGGATTTTCTGATATTCTGACATACCCAGTCACCGGCGTAATAATCACATATAAATATCTGTTACTCATAGACTTTATAGCTATTGTGCCTCCCCTATCAGGAGTCCCAACGTCGCTCATATTTGGACATCCTACAGGATCAAACTCTATGAGCTTCTTGCTGAAATTTGTCCAGGAAAAGCTTATACCGTCTTTAAGATAAGAGGTAGAAAATACCTTTGGAAGCTTCTCTACCTTTATAAGATGATATCTATTCTCCAAAAAATCCAAAAGTATCTGAGTTCGAACCCCTTCCTCCATACTAATATATTGACACATCTTTATATCTCTTGCAAGCAATATAGCACTTGTATTCAGATTATTATACTCTAATATCTTATCGAACGAATTGATACTTAGTAAACCTATCAAACTAATGATAGACAAAGTTACCAGCACTTCTATTAGGGTAAACCCCATAAACTACTCCAATCTCCCTAAAAATGAAGAAGATAGAAAAGCCTCAGCATACTTTGAACCTCTCAGATATCCTCTTACCTGTGCAAGAGCCTCTATATACCGCATTATATTTGGCAGAACATCCATCTGAGAGCTCTGTGTCTCCATAGCCTTTAGCTTAACATCTAACGTGTCTGTAATATCTATAAGAAGCGATGGAAATGTGAATAATTCATTTACCTCATAGAAGTACAATTCTTTAGCCCTCCAGGGGGTACCCATATCTGCCAGTACATTTTCCTGAGCCTTCCACCAGGCTTCTTCAGTAATTTCTGATACTGCCCTATGATCTCTATGTTTATCCCTGTTCCAATGAGTAAATATCACATCAGGTTTATACTTTCTGATAAGTCTTACACATTCCTGATAGGTCTCTCTGTCATTTACGACGCCCTGAGTAGGTCTTCCTAAAATGACCCTCTCTTTGATCCCCAGAGTCTTATCACTCAACTGCGCCTCTTTAGTTCTGGTATCTGCTATACTGGTCTTCTCTTCAGGACGCGAGTATCCTGTCTCACCTGCTGTAAAAGTAACTACATATACCTCTTTCCCCATTTTACTTAATTTGGCTATTGTTCCACCTACTCCAATGATTTCATCATCTGGATGTGCCCCAAATACCAAGACTCTGTTCCATTCACTAATCACTTGTCCATCCCTTCCTTTCAGATTGGTTTTCTCCAGAGGATTGCCTCTTTAAGTGTAAACTCATCTGCATACTCTATCTCTGATCCTGTAGGTAAGCCCTGGGCGAGCCTGGTTACCTTTACCCCAAGCGGCTTGAGAAGTTTGCTCAGATAGATTGCGGTGGTCTCTCCCTCTACATTTAAATCTGTAGCTATTATCACCTCTTTTACCCCATCCTTTATCCTCTCCAATAAGGCGTCAATAGTCAAATCTCTTGGTCCTATCCCAGAAAGAGGAGCTATAGCACCCATAAGGACATGGTACAGGCCATTGTAAGAACGCGTATTCTCGATGGGAATGATATCTTTAGGTTCTTCAACTACACATACAAGAGACCTGTCCCTCTGAGGGTCCTTACATATATCACATACATCACCCTCGGTAAGATTAAAACATATAGAACAGGGTTTCACCTTTTCTTTTACATCGTTGATGGATTGAATCAATCTTATAACCGACTCTTTAGGGGATTTGAATATATAATAGGCTATCCTAACTGCTAGCTTGGGCCCTATTCCAGGTAATTTCTCTAACTCAGAAACTAATCTGTTAAAACTCTCTGTCATTATAATAAGCCAGGTATACCAAATTTTTTAGTAAAATCGGACATCTTCTCTTCGGCAAGACTCTTCGATTTTTCTAAAGCGTCTCTTACAGCAGCCAATACAAGGTCCTCCAATAACTCTACATCTTCAGGGTCTACCACTTCTTTTGCAATCTTGATCTCCAAGATTTCCTGATTACCATTGCACTTTACCACTACCTTGCCTCCTCCAGCACTTCCCTCGATGACTTGACTGGCAAGCTCCTCCTGAGTCTTCTTCATATCATCCTGAATCTTCTGGAGCTGTTTCAATATGTTACCTCTATCCATTTTCATCATCTTTTTCCTCCTTCTTGGGTTCGGTAGTAATTATTGAACCATTAAACATTTCTGCTACCTTATTAGCGGTAGCTTTCAGTTTATCACCTTTATCTTCTCCCATTATAAACTCAATCTTGACTTCTCTCTTCAAAAGACTATGGAATACCTTCTCTAAGATTCTTCTATTCTCCTGCTTAGAAAGATACTCATAGTGGAAAGAGAAACCTGCCCTTATCCCTATAACCAGTGTATTATCTGTAAATGAGACAGGGAAACATTCTCTAAGCATAGCATGTAAGCGTATACTTTCTTTTCTTACAGACTCCAAGAATAAGGGCCAGAGGTCCTTTATCTTACCAAAATCTGCAGATAATTCAATTACAGGGATCTCAGGCTTCTGCACCTCTGATATCACTGTAGCTTTCTTAAAGTTACTTATAAGCTTTACCAGTCCAACCTCTAAAACTAATCTGGGGAAACTATACCAACGGAGCTTAAGGGAAATATCTTCCATCGTAGATATGCATCTTGCTATCTCATCCAAACTCCAGTTAATCTCCTGCCTCTTATCTGATTTCAAAGCCATATCTTTTAGCTCAGAGATAACGTTATCTATAAATATCTTTGGGTCTACCCCACTCTCCATCGTTTCATCTATAACTTCCAGTCCTCTATTTATGTCTCCTCTATAGACTGCCAATAAGAACTTCTTTATCTGTATATAAGAAGGAACCCCAAGGCATTCCACCACATCCTTCTCTTTTAAGCTACCTCCTCCATATAGAATAGCCTCCTCCATATATGCCAGGGCATCCCTCAAAGATCCATCTGCATATCTTGCAAGTATCTCCAGCGCACCCTTTTCATATTCTATACTTTCTCCTCTAGCTATCTCTTCCAATCTCTTTTCTATAAGTTCATCTGGAATTCTGCGAAAATCAAATCTTAGACATCTCGATATTATGGTTGGGGGAATCTTCTGCGGATCAGTGGTAGCCAGTATAAACATTATTCCAGGAGGTGGTTCCTCCAATGTCTTCAAAAGAGCATTAAACGCTTCTTGGGTCAGCATATGAGCCTCATCTATTATAAAGACCCTGTATCTTCCTCCCATAGGGACAAATCTAGTCTGTTCTCTAAGATTCCTTATCTCATCTATACCTCTATTACTAGCTGCATCCAGTTCTATAACATCCAAGGATGTCCCCTGTTGGATGGAGATACACTGGTCACACTTGTTACACGGATCTACGGTAGGTCCCTCTCTACAATTTAAAGCCTTTGCAAATATCCTCGCTACAGTGGTCTTTCCTGTCCCTCTTGGACCTGCAAATAGATAGGCATGAGAAATCCAACCCATCTTTATTGCGTTAGAAAGAGCCCTTACAATATGCTCCTGGCCTACGACCTCACTAAACTTCTGTGATCTCCACTTTCTATACAAGGCTACATAATTCATATCTCCAGATACCTCTTTTAAGAAAAAACCGGCTGTGCACCCTCCAATCGATTAAGGCTGACACAGGTTTTTATGTAGAAACAGCTCCGACTAGGTAGTCCTATATCACACGGAGATGACTACTTACCGTTGCTTCCTTCCGGACCTGGCGGGGTTCGTAGGTCTCCGTTGTATAGGGCCTAGTCTTCATCGCTGTCCTACATAAAATTGCCTGCACCAACCCAACCTCAAGGAGGGAATTCAGCCCTGCTATAGCGGGTTGCAGGTTCAGGGCACCGCTAACTCCCCACCTAGCACAGCCGGGAATTTTCTAATATGGCGGAGAGGGTGGGATTCGAACCCACGGGGCAGGTTTTACTGCCCACTCGCTCTCCAGGCGAGCGCCTTAGTCCACTCAGCCACCTCTCCATACAGATATAAATTTATCACAAAGAAGAGGAATTTACAAGAGAGAAAAGTTGATTAAGAAACCTAATAAACTATCTTATAATCCTTTTCTCTTCCTTAAGATATGATACCCAATGATCTTGAATATCGACTCTCTTATCTGCGGATACTTCACATTAGAGACTATAGAATTTATATACTTTCTATCATCCTCCGTGAGATCATCTAGGTCTAACTCCTCTTTAGACCTGATATCAAAAGAATAGACTTTAAACTTTATCTCATTAACGGGTATATCAGCTTCCTTTTTCAGCCTCTCTATGATCTCTGAGGAGTAGGCAGAAAGTTCGGTAGCCCATACACCTGCAGGAACGTTTATATAAAGTACCCCATCTTTATAGTACGATACGTGAGCAAATTTAGCCACATCATCACCAACTACTTTCTTCCATACTATTGGAAGAAGGGAATATCTACGTAGAGGCAAGGATAAAAGGACACTAGAGAGTCTCTTCATTGATGACCTCTCCTCCATCTATGTTAAATACAGTCCCCTGAATCCCAATCTCTCTCTTAGAGATCATAGAGACAAAGAGCTGTGGAGACTTTTCTGCTATTACATCTATTATAATCCTGCTATTTCTACTGTCCAGCCTATTTAAAAATTCATCTATTATGAATACTGGCTTGTATCCCTTTATCTCTCTTATAACCTCTAACTGGGTAATCTTTAATAGAAAGAGTATTATCTGTATCTCGCCATTGGATGCGAAACTCCTACTGTCTCTACCATTTACCTTTATAAGAATGTCCTCTCTATGTGGACCGACAATTGTTAACCCCAGCGCTTCTTCCTTCGTTCTTGATGAGTTAAATCTTTCTTTATATATCTTTATGCTCTCATCAATATTTCCCGTAAGATAAGAGGACTCTATCTTTACACTGATTCCAAATCTATCTCCCTCTCTCTCAAGATATCTATTGTATATAGATATAGCACTGTATCTACCCCTCATTATCTTCTCTCCAAGTTCAATCAATAACTCTGTGAGTGAGTCTAAAAGCCTCCTATCGATATCCTTTGTCCTTAATATTCTGTTTCGTCTAATCAGCACATTTCTATATCTATCCAGTATAAAGTGGTACTCAGGGTCTATGTTTGTAACAAAGTCATCAAGGAAATCCCTTCTTTTATCAGGTCCTCCTGTTATTATCTCCTTGTCGTCGTCAAAGATTGAAACAACATAGAATGCCCCAAGATATCTCTTGAGAGGAACTATCTTACCATTTATAGAAAATGCCTTCTCCCCCTCGATTCTTATCTGAGTTACCAATTTTGAGGTCCTTCCATCATCATAGTATACCTCTCCTCTAATCCAGGTAAATGATTCGTTCCACTTTATAGCATCAGTATCTCTCTTTCCTCTTCTTAGCTCACCAGTGGATAGAAGATATATAGCTTCAAGAAGGTTTGTCTTTCCTGCCCCGTTAGGACCGACAAGCATATTAAGATGGGGATTGAATCTTAATAAGATATGAGAATAATTTCTGTAAGAGAGAAGTTCAAGACTATCGAGTATCATAAGGTCTTTCTCTTTACAATAAAATCACCGATCCCTTTAATGCTTACTATGTCGTTTTCCTTTAATTTTTTACCCCTCTGCGTTTCTATCTTACCATTTACAGAAACAAGGCCCTGCTGTATAAGTACCTTAGCTGATCCTCCAGTCTGAACAACATTTGCCCACTTCAAAAACTGCCCCAATGTTATGGTATCTGTGAATATGTAGACCTCTTTCATTCTGCCTCCATCGGCATTGTTACATATATAAAGTCAGGGTCACTATCAAAGGTAAATAGGGCTGGATCTTTTTCTCCAGATATCCTTATTGTAACGATACCTTCTCCTACGGAAAGGAATTCTGTTATATAGTTGGCAGAAAAGAACACATCTATCTCATCTCCCTCCGTCTCTACAGATAATTCATCAAATACGATACCTATAGGAGACCTGGAACTCAGAATCAACTTTTCCTTCTTTATGCTGAACTTGACAGCATAATCCTCTTCTTTAGAGATAGGTAATATCCTTTTTATTGATTCTCTTAGCATCTCTTTATCTAGTCTTATGGTAGACACAAACTCAGAAGGTATTACCCTTTCGTATTGTGGAAAGTTCCCATCTATGATGGATGTTACCAGAGTTATATCCTTACTTCTAAGTCTCACCTTGGAGTTAGAAAAATCGATCACTATATCCTCGTCTAAATCTGCAGAGGTAAATGTTTCTAGACTAAGGGCTGGAAGTATTACGCTGCTACCGATATCTTCTATGTGGATCTTCTTAACTGCTAGTCTGTTTGCATCGGTAGCTACTAATCTTACCTCGTCACCTCTAGATTCTATAAATATCCCAGACAATACAGGTCTTATGTTACTCTTATCTACAAATGGAGAGACCTTTCTTATAGCAGATTTAAGGATCTCCGATTTCATAAATATCTCTCTCTCAGGTAGGAACTCTTCCGGGAGTGGAAAGTCTAACAGATTCTGAGTTGGTATATGATACTCGGTCTCTCCAGCTTTGATGGTAAATGTCTTATCCTCTAATATACCAATTATTGATTCTGAAGTGAGGCTATCTATGATATCTTTAAACAATCTTGCAGAAACAAGAAAACTCTGAGATTCATCAGTCTTACAAGTTATCATAGTCTCTATGTTCATCTCTATGTTCGTTGCATATAGATAGAGTTTATCTGGCATCTCTGTCCTTATCAGGATAGAGCTTAGACTATCTTTTGTGCTTCTTGATGGGATAATCCTTGTCACTATCTGAACCTTCTTTTCCAATTCTTTCCTATTACATACAAATTGCATAATTTTTACCTCCTGTGGAAATACTAATAACTTTACTACTATCTTTTAAAAGCCTAGTAGTAATAATAGGTCAGTTTGTACTGTGGATAAATTTATATATATTACTATTATTCAGTATGGAACTTGTGGATAAATTTGTGGATAACTTTAAAGTTATCCACAGGTTATCCACAATATTAACAATTCCAGATATACTTATCCACATTATCCACAATCTATACCCTGATAAACCTGTTGATAAGTTGATTAATAGTTCTAGCAATCTCCGGGTCTTGGCTAATTGCTTCTTTAATCTTCTCATAAGCATATATGACCGTAGAATGATCTCTACCTCCAAATTCCCTACCTATTGTTGGTAAAGAGGCATTGGTAAGTTCTCTGGCTATATACATAGCTACCTGTCTGGGAAATGCTGAGTATCTTGTCCTTCTCTGTCCCCTCATTTCGTCTATAGATATCCCATAATATTCTGCTACCACTCTCTGTATCTCTGGTATTGTTGCTGGATATTTTCTATCTTTACTATCCACAAGAAGTGAGGCAAGGCACTCCTGAGCCAGTTCAAGAGTTATGGGTCTCTTTGTTAATGATGCTGATGCTATAACCTTTATTAACGCCCCTTCAAGCTCTCTTATATTAGAGACGACCTTTTCTGCGATAAAATTTATCACATCGTCTGGTACAGATATAAGGTCTAGCTCAGCCTTCTTTCTAAGAATGGCTATTCTGGTCTCCAGGTCTGGTGGCTGTATATCCACTGTAAGACCCCATTCAAATCTGGAGATGAGCCTTTCTTCTAATGTCGGTATCTCTTTAGGGGGACGATCACTGGATATAACGATCTGTTTTCCTGCCTCATAGAGAGCATTAAACGTATGGAAGAACTCTTCCTGTGTAGTCTCCTTTCCTGCAAGAAAGTGTATATCATCTATGAGTAACAGGTCCACATTTCTATACTTTCCTCTAAATTCTACTGTGGTATGGTCTCTTATAGAATTTATCAGTTCATTGGTAAAACTTTCAGATGAGATATAAACAACCTTTAGACCCATCTTTTTAGAGATTACATAATTTCCTATAGCCTGCATTAGATGAGTCTTACCCAATCCCACTCCTCCGTATATGAACAGAGGGTTATATGCCTTGCCAGGATTTTCTGCCACTGCAACAGCAGCTGCGTGAGCCATCCTATTTCCACTTCCTACCACGAATGTATCGAATGTATATCTACTATTAAGCTGTGGGATATTCTGTTCTGCCTGACCGGTATTTTGCTTAGTTGGGACGGTAGCTTCTTTCTCTATTATGGACTGGTCTACTATGATCTTTACATTTATTGTCCTTCCTGCAAGTGCTGATAATGTACTCTTCAAGGTAGGGAATAGCCTGGTCTCTAACCATTCCTTAGCAAAGGTGTTAGGGACAGCTATTATTGCTGTGTCTTCCTTTATCGCTATAAGTTTTGCTGTCTTAAGCCAGGTCTCAAAACTAGCTGGGCTTAAAACAGGTTCTAATTCCTCAAGCAAACTATTCCATATTATCGATATCTCTGATATCTGTTCCATACTATCCCTCCCACTTTATAAGTGGATTTTACTATAAAAAATATACAGGAGTAAAGATAGGGTAATTTTACGGAATATTATGAAACCTCGTCAATGCTTGTATTATAATCAATTAAAAATTACCGTACTCAGGAGGGATAACCGGTGAAAGCTGTTATAATAATGGGATCTAAGTCGGATCTGGATTGGGCTAAAAAGATAGTTGATGCTTTGAAAGTATTTGGAATCGAAACAATTATTAGAGTCGCTTCTGCCCATAAGACTCCCCTAAAGGTATTGGAAATCATACAGGAGTATGAGAAAGAGGATGTTGTTTTTGTGACTGTTGCAGGCAGGAGTAATGCCCTCAGTGGATTTGTTGATGCAAATACCTCTAGACCTGTTATAGCATGTCCTCCCTATAGCGATAAATTTGCCGGTATGGATATCCTTTCAACATTGAGGATGCCATCAGGTGTTTCTCCTATGATGGTTTTGGAGCCAGAGCAGGCTGGACTTGCTGTGGCAAAAATATTTGCTTTAAGGGATAAGAACTTGGAAGAAAAGGTAAGACTCTATCAGGAGAAAAAGAGGATGGAGATAGAAGAGGATGACAGATCCTTCTTAAGTTGACGGTTTCTATTAGCGTTTACTATTATAAAACCGCAATTAACTTGACAAGACATTTTTGATCTTTTATAATCTTTTTTAAAGAAAATCTTTTCAGAAGGAGGGAAGAGAAATGTGTATAGGGATAAAAAAAGGTGTTTGTCTTGTGGTCCTCTTGGGTCTAGTGTTAGGTATGTTTAATACTGCTCTGTCTCAGGAGAAGGTAGTCCCGGGAGAATACTATAATCTCTCAGAGTATGAGAAACTCACTGGAAAGAAGATTACAAAATTCAACGAAGCACCTCAATTAGCCGAGCTTGTAAAACAGGGGAAACTTCCACCTGTTGAGCAGAGATTACCTAAGAATCCCTTAGTAGTAACACCATTTGAGGAGATAGGTCAGTATGGCGGTACTATGAGAAGGGCATGGAGAGGTCTATCAGACCAGTGGGGTCCTAATAAGATCTGTTTTGAACATCTTGTTATGTTCGATAAAAATGGAATTAAAGTACTACCCAATATTGCTGAGAGCTGGAAGGTTTCAAGAGACTCTAAGACCTATACATTTAAATTAAGAGAGGGAATAAAGTGGTCTGATGGAGTACCTCTTACCACCGAGGATGTTCAATTCTGGTATGAGGATGTCTTCCTAAACAAAGAACTTACACCAACATTTCCGACTTGGCTTACCGCTGGTGGAAAACCGATGGAGATAGCAATAGTAGATAAATATACCTTCACAGTAAAGTTTGCAGAGCCTAATCCACTGTTCCTCATTACTATGGCAAAACTAGGTTATAACATGTTTGTACTTCCAAAGCATTATCTAAAGCAGTTCCACCCTAAATATACTCCAAAGGAAAAACTTGATGCTATAGCAAAAGAGGCAGGTCTTCAGGCTTGGTATCAACTCTTTGGCGCAAAAGGTGGAGATACTAGCGGTTGGCTGCAGAATCCTGAGCTTCCTGTACTCTGGCCCTGGAAAGCAGTTACTACGCATACAGCTACATTACAGGTAATGGAGAGGAATCCCTATTACTGGAAGATAGACCCCGAAGGAAACCAGCTTCCCTATATAGACAGGATAACTCATACCCTGGTAGAGAATAACGAGATGATTGTGATGAAGGCATTATCTGGCGAGTTGGATTATCAGGAGAGAGGTATAGGCATCTCTGATTATACCCTTCTTATGGAGAATAGGGCTAAAGGGGACTATAGAGTGGTAATGTGGAAACAAGGGGTTGGTGCAGATAACGCACTATATTTAAACCAGAACGTTAAAGACCCTGTCTTGCGTAAGATATTTGAAGATAAGAGATTTAGGCAGGCGCTATCTGTGGCAATAAACAGGGAAGAGATATGGAAACTTGTCTATCTGGGCTTTGGTAAACCCAGACAGGCATCTCTTATCAGTGGGGTTGCCTTCTATGACTCTGAATGGGAGAAGATGTGGACGGAGTATGATCCAAAGAAGGCAAATGAGCTTTTAGATAAGATGGGTCTTAATAAACGAGATAAGGATGGCTTTAGACTGAGACCAGATGGTAAGACACTTGCCATAACTATTGATTTTGCTAGTGGTGCTGCTACAATACCAGATGTCCTCCTATTGATAAAGAAATACTGGGAGAACATAGGAGTAAAGGTTATGGTGAGGCCACTCGAACGTTCTCTCTATACAACTAGATGTCAGACTGGAGATATAGAAGTGGGTGTATGGAGCTTTGATAGGAATGTCGCAGTACTTTCTGATCCAGGAAGACTTCTTGGAACAACAACTGATGGACCCTGGGCTCCACTCTATGCCTTGTGGTATACCAGTGGTGGTAAAAGTGGGGAAGAACCTAAGGGCGATATAAGAAAGATCTATGAATTATGGGATAAGGCAAAATCTGCTCCTGATGCAAAGATAAGGGATAAATACTTTAAAGAGATCGTCAATATTCATAAGAGAAATATCTGGATAATAGGTTTTGTTGGTGAACTACCTCAGCCCGTAGTAGCAAAAAATAATCTTAAGAATATAGTCGATGGAGTTCTCTGGGACGATACTACCAGGTCTCCGAAGAATGCTAGACCTGAACAGTTCTTCTTTAAGAAGTGAAAAGAAGGGGGCTTAATGCCCCCTTAAATCTTTATGAGAAGATTTCCAAAGTCTTTTCTCCATATTTAATCCTTATGTGTCCACTTTCGAATTCTGAGTAGCTAGATGGGCTATTAAGTAAGGGATAATATTACAGATACCAAGAGAGGATTTAGGGAAAATTATCGAAGCAGGTCTCTATGTACCGAATGCAGGTGGAAGGCAACGAACAATTATTGTTGGGGTTCATAATAAAGAATTGACTGAATCTATTGAAATGTTAATTATCAACCTAATAATGGATTTATCCGAAAAACTTATAAAACTTCGTTTAGGGGACCTTAGATTCAGGGGTACATACCTGTTGAAGTTCTCCCTTTATTGTGATATTATATAAGTGAAAAGTAACCCTGCCATGTGCGAGTTGCGCAAGACGTGTTCCGAGCCAACACTCACACGTGGTGTGCCTAACTCCGGGGGTGGATTAGAGGCTTCGAAAGAAGCTTCATGAAGCTCTCGGGAGGGCACAAAAGTTGTTTCCGGGGTTCGGGAACAAAGCGCATACGGCATGGCGGGGTTTTAAGGAGAATCTTTAAATGGGTTTATTTTCTAGAATTTTTCAGAGAAAGCCTCAAGAAAGTAGGGATTTTTATTACACTGTAAAGTGTAATAGATGTGGAGAGGAGATAAAGGTAAGGTTAGATAAACTCAGTGAGCCTTCCCCTGAGTACGATGAGAAGGGAAGGGTAACTCATTATATCTATAGGAAGGATGTGCTGGGTCAGAAGTGCTTCAATCTGATCCGTGTGGAGTTTATTTTGAGCCCAAGTTTTGAGATAGTCTCCTCTGAAGTTACAGGAGGAAGGCTGATAGAACCTGATGTTAAGTGAACCAGAGGCGATTGGCAGAATAGTAAAGATTGATGGGGATTTTGTAGAGATTTCTATCCCTCGAAGTGAGAGATGTAAGGCTTGTGGAATTTGTCCCTTAGGGGAGAATGATACAGTTTTGTTAAGGGTTAAAGCTAATACTCCATTGAGGGTTGGAGAAAGAGTGAAGATAAGAACAGAGGATAGATATGTTATCTTTTCTGCCTTTATCCTCTATATAATACCTGTTATTGCCTTAATAGGTGGATATTTTCTAGGAGGATTAGTTTCTTCTTCTGAAATTTTTAGGATTGTTTTCGGTTTTTTGTTTATGGGTATATCTTTTTTAGTAAACAGATTTATAGACAAGAGGATTAAATTTCCTCAGGTATTAGAGCCGGTAGAATAGGGGAGGAGTAATTGCCAGTAATAACGGTATGGTTAATCTTTATAATTGTTATTCTTGCCTTTTGGCTTATTGGAAGAAGCAGGCAGAAAAATCAGAAGAAGTGTCCATTCTGTGGGAGAATGATCCCTAAGGATGCTGATAACTGCCCGTACTGTGGAAAGGGTCTATCTGAGGTTTGTCCTTATTGCAAGATGCCATTAGAACCCAATTGGGGGGTATGCCCTTACTGTGGGAAGAAAGTTGAGAGACGTAGGTTAGTGTGATATATGAGCGATCTCTTTGATTTTGGTTCTAAGAGAAAGTTGCCACTGTCTGTTAGATTAAGGCCAGATAATCTCTCGGAATTTTTAGGGCAGAGACATCTTCTTGGAGAGGATGGTTTTATAAAGAAAATAATAGAAAGGAAAGAGGACCCTCCTTCGATCATCCTCTGGGGACCACCAGGTTGTGGTAAGACTACTTTGGCTTTTATTATTGCTAAGAATTCTAACTGTAAGTTGTTTAAGGTGAATGCGGTTTTAAGTGGAGTGAGCGAACTGAAAAAGATATTTGGGGAAGCGGAAGAGTACAGAAAATTGTATGGAAGAGGCACAATACTATTTATAGATGAGATACATAGGTTCAATAAAGCTCAGCAAGATGTCTTATTGCCCTATGTGGAGGATGGTTCCATAATACTTATAGGTGCTACTACAGAGAATCCGTATTTTACACTCAATAGTACGCTGACATCAAGATGTAGGGTCTTAAAGCTTGAGCCTTTAACAGATGATGATATTTCTACCATTATAGATAGGGCAATGAATGATGCTCGAGGTTTAAAACATCTAAATCTAAAAATTACTGAACCTGCCAAGTCTCTTATAATAAGATATGCAAACAGGGATGCGAGACAGGCATTGAATCTTCTAGAGGAATCTGCGTTACTTGCAGTAAGTGAAAAAAGAGATACCATTGATGTATCTGATGTCGAAAGGCTTTTTACCGAGAGATTATTTAGATATGATGAACATGGAGATGAGCACTATAACCTTATATCTGCATTTATAAAGAGTTTGAGAGGTTCTGATCCTGATGCCAGTGTTTATTGGCTCGTCAGGATGATAGATTCTGGGGAAGACCCAAGATTTATAGCCCGAAGGATGATTATTCAATCTGCCGAAGATGTAGGTAACGCAGACCCTATGGCTTTAGTAGTTGCAGTAAGTGCCAGCCAGGCTTTAGAATATGTAGGATTGCCAGAAGCCATAATACCGTTAGCCCAAGCGGCAATATATATAGCCTGCGCACCGAAGAGTAACTCTGTGTATAAGGCTATATCTAGGGTCAGAGAGGATTTAAAGGATGAGGTATTGGGAGATGTCCCTGTGCATCTCAGAAATGTAGAGGGGTCAGGTTATGTATATCCTCATGACTATCCTGATCATTTTATATTTCAGGACTATCTTCCAAAAGAACTTTTGGGAAAAAGATACTACGAACCTTCTGATGAAGGTTTAGAAAAAGAGATAAAGGAGAGATTGAACAGATTATGGAAAGGAAGAAAGATTTTCTAGGAGGTGTAAAGTTTTGCTTGAATTAGAAGAAATAAAGAACAAGAAGATACTTGAACTCTTCGAAATAGCGAAGGAACTGGGCATAACTGGTGCTAGGCGAATGCACAAAAAAGACCTGGCGGAGAAGATCTATCAGGTCTTAAAGGAGAGAGAAGAGGAGAAAAAGAGAGAAGAAGCTCTTAAGAAGGAGCAAGAAGCTGCAGTCTCTCAACCTGTCGAGGCTCCAGCCGAAGCGGTAGGAGAAGTGAGAGAGGGGATTCTGGAGATACTACCGGATGGTTACGGTTTCCTGAGACACAACGGTTATATCCCTACATCCCAGGATATATATGTATCGCAATCACAGATAAGAAGACTTGGCCTTAGGATGGGAGATCTTATAAGGGGTCCTATAAGGTTACCACAGACACAGGAAAAGTATCCTGCCCTTTTGAGGGTAGAGACCGTCAATGGGATCCCTATAGATAGGGCTAGAGTCAGACCACACTTTGATGATCTGACCCCCATATATCCTATGGAAAGGCTGGTTATGGAGGCAGACCCCAGAGATATAACCACCAGGATGATAGACCTTATAGCTCCTTTAGGGAAAGGGCAGAGAGGACTCATAGTTTCTCCTCCAAAGGCAGGGAAGACTACTGTTCTTAAGAAGATAGCCAACAGTATAGCTATCAATCATCCCGAGGTTCACCTTATAGTCTTACTGATAGATGAGAGACCAGAAGAAGTCACAGATATGGAACGTTCTGTAAAGGGGGAGGTAATAAGTTCAACCTTCGATGAACCTCCAGAGCAGCACGTAAGGGTTGCCGAGCTAGTCTTGGAAAGGGCTAAGAGACTCGTAGAGTTAAAGAAGGATGTGGTTATACTACTTGATAGTCTTACCCGGCTTGCCAGGGCATACAACCATGTTGTTCCTCCTACAGGCAGGACTCTATCTGGAGGGCTGGATGCTACAGCTCTAAGGGGGCCAAAGAAGTTTTTCGGATCCGCCAGAAATATAGAAGAAGGGGGCAGTCTTACCATAATAGCCACTGCACTTGTTGATACCGGAAGCAGGATGGATGATGTTATCTATGAAGAGTTCAAGGGTACCGGTAATATGGAGATACATCTTGACCGTAAACTTGCAGATAAGAGGATATTCCCAGCTATAGATGTGAGGATGTCTGGTACGAGAAAAGAAGAATTGCTCTACTCTGAGGAAGAATTAAAGAAGGTGTGGCTATTGAGGAAGATGCTAAGCGCTATAGATTCTGGGGATGTTACTGAGATCCTTATAGAACAGCTATCCAAGTATAGGAGAAATGAAGATTTCCTTAGAAATCTAAGAGCGGTAGCATAAAAATTCCTTCACCTTTATGTGGTATAATTTTAAAAAATAACGGAGGTGATTTTTTATGTCTAAGTATGTAGTACTGTTTCTGTTACTCTGTATGCTGTTTTCTACAGTAGCCTGGTCTAAGACTATTTTAGATGAGATAAGGGCAAGAGGAGAGCTTGTAGTTGGGAGTGATGCAGCATATCCCCCATTTGAGTTTGTGGATAAGGATGGGAATATAGTTGGCATAGACATAGATATCGCCAAGGCGATAGCGGATCATCTTAAGGTAAAACTTAGAGTCGTAAATACAAGCTTTGATGGCATTATACCAGCCCTTCTTGCCAAGAAGTTTGATATGATCATCTCTGCTATGACTATAACACCAGAGAGGGCTAAACAGGTAGACTTCTCTATACCCTACTATAATGCAGGACAGCTCATAACAGTCAGAGAAGACGATAACAGGATAAAGAGTGAGAAGGACCTACAGGGGAAGATAGTTGCGGTACAGTTAGGAACGACCGGACAGTTCTATGCAGAATCCCTCCCAGGTATAAAGGAGATTAGAAAATTTGAGACAGTAGATGGGGCATTTTTGGAACTGAAGAACGGAAGAGTAGATGCAGTAATAGCCGATGACTTGACTTCTCTGGCATTTGTTAGAAGTACCAAGGGGCTTAAGGTTATAAATAAACTCCTCACCAAGGAGCAGTATGGGATAGCTGTACGCAAAGAGGACAAAGCCCTTTTGAGAGAGATAAATATAGTTATAGCAAGATTAAAGAAGGAGGGAGTTATAGAAAAGCTCAGAGAGAAGTGGGCTAGCTGGTAGACGCTAATCTATGACCAATGAATCCTTTTTCCCCTTTTTGGTAGGTATACTTCCCCATTTAGGTAAAGGAGCTTTAATGACCATTGAGCTCACTATTATATCGGTGGGAATAGGAGTAGTTATAGGTATATTTGGTGGGATAGCTAGGGTTTCTAGGAATCCGATACTTTTAATTCCTTCTACAATATATGTGGAGGTAATAAGAGGAACTCCTCTACTTGCCCAGCTATTTCTCGTTTATTTTGGGCTTCCATCTTTAGGGATAAACCTGCCACCATTTACCGCTGCTGTTATTGCTATGGGTATAAATAGCGGAGCCTATGTTACTGAGATATTTAGAGGAGGGATCCAGTCTATAGAGAGGGGTCAGATGGAGGCAGCCAGGTCTCTTGGCTTGTCATATCTGCAGGCTATGAGATATATAATTTTGCCTCAGGCATTTAAGAGGATACTTCCTCCTCTTGGAAATGAATTTATTGCTATGCTTAAGGATTCTTCTCTTGCTTCCACTATAGCGATAGCTGAGCTTATGAGGGTGGGTAGGGAGATCACCAGCAGGACCTTTAGAAGTTTTGAGGTCTTGGCGGTAGTTGCCCTTTTATATCTGGCAATCACCTTACCTCTTTCTCTACTCGTCAGATATACAGAGAGGAGAATGAGTATAAGTGATTAGGTTAGAGAAGATATATAAGAAGTTTGGTAGACTAGAAGTACTTAAAGGGGTAGACCTTAATGTCGAGAAGGGAGAGGTAGTTGTAATTATAGGACCTAGCGGTGCTGGGAAGAGCACACTATTAAGGTGTATAAATCTTTTAGAAAGGCCAACTTCAGGTAGAGTTATATTTGAGGGGATAGATATAACAGGGATGGATGGAAGGGCAGTGGATAAAATCAGAGAAAGGATAGGTATGGTCTTTCAGCATATAAATCTCTTTAATCATCTGACCGCTATAGATAATGTTACACTTGCTCCGATGAAGGTAAAGGGACTATCTAAGAGTGAGGCGGAACATATCGCCAGATCCCTTCTAGAGAGGATGGGACTTGGAGATAAGCTATACTCATATCCGAGTCAGCTCTCTGGAGGACAGAGACAGAGGGTTGCTATAGCGAGGGCATTAGCTATGCAGCCGGATATAATGCTCTTTGACGAGCCGACTTCCGCATTAGACCCCGAGATGATAAAAGAGGTCTTAGATGTTATGAAGGCTCTGGTAAATGATGGTATGACAATGGTCATAGTTACTCACGAGATGGGTTTTGCAAAAGAGGTTGCCTCCAGGATAATATTTATGGATGATGGATGTATCATAGAGGAGGGAACTCCTAAGGAGATATTTTCAAATCCAAAGGAAGAAAGAACTGCTATGTTTCTAAGTAAGATTCTTTACTAGTAGGAGGGAATATGCGTATAGGGCTTCCAATTAAAGTAGTAATAATTATAGCATTGATAGGATTAAGTATCTGGACTTTTATGAGGTATTCTGTAAAGCTAGGGTTAGATCTTCAAGGAGGGGTACATCTTGTATTTGAGGCTCAAGATACCCCTGAGATAAAGGTAACAGGGGATACTCTAAACAGGGTACAGGCGATTATAGACTCAAGGGTAAACCAGCTCGGTATTACAGAACCAATAATACAGAGAGAAGGGGAGAGAAGGTTAGTCGTTGAGCTTCCTGGTTATCAGGAAGACCCTCAATCTGCAATAGAACTTATTGGTAAGACTGCCCTTCTGGAGTTTAAGGATACGGGCACCAAGTATGTTGAGGAAGGGACAAAATTGACTGATGCTCCTACTATACTTACCGGGGCGGATCTTAAAGACGCCAGAGTTGGATATGATCAATATGGTAGGCCTGTGGTTGAGGTGGAATTTAATCCGAAAGGGGCAAAGATATTTGCCGAATTTACAAGGAATAATATAGGTAAGTATCTTGCCATAACTCTGGATGGTGTAGTTATCAGTTGTCCGGTGATTCGTTCGGAGATACCTGATGGAAAGGGACAGATAGAGGGGAACTTTACCTTGGCATCTGCAACACAGTTGGCGGTACTTCTGAGAGCAGGGGCATTACCTGTACCCTTACAGCTTATTGAGATGAAAAGGGTAGGTCCGACACTTGGTAAGGACACTATAGATGCCAGTATAAGGGCTGGAATCATTGCGGTAATTCTGGTAATGCTGTTTATGATTATTTACTACCGGTTCCCTGGAATTATTGCAGACATATCCCTTATTACCTATGTTGCCCTCCTGGCAGGTCTAGTCTCTGCCCTTAGAGCCACCCTTACACTACCAGGTATTGCAGCGCTAATAATGTCTGTGGGTATGGCTGTTGATGGTAATGTAATCATATTTGAGAGGGTAAAGGAAGAACTTAGAAAGGGTAAATCTTTGATATCAAGTATAGAGGCAGGATTTAGGAGATCCTATGCTCCAATATTGGACTCCCAGATAACCACGCTGATAGCATCAGCTGTTCTCTTCTATTTTGGTACAGGACCAGTCAGAGGTTTTGCCGTGATGCTTGCCCTTGGAACTATTATAAGCTTGTTTACAGCAATTGTAGTGACGCAGATTCTATTCCAACTCTTTGAGCGTTTAAGAATAATTAAAAGCGCTAAGATGTTTGGTGTATAGGAGGATCTTATGGGATACTTCGAAAAATCTAGGATAAATATTGTAAAGTATACCTCTCTCTGGATTGGTATTGCAGCTTTAGTCATTATACTTTCTATACTTTTATTTTTTACCAGAGGACTTAACTGGGGACTCGACTTTACTGGGGGTACATTAATAGAGTATAGATTAGGAAAACCATTCAATAGTGTGGGAGAGATAAGACCACTGCTTGCAGAATTTAATCTAGAGAAGTCGTTTCTTCAGAAGACAGAGGATAATGGGGTGATAATCAGAGTAAAAGAATTGTCCAAGGAGACAAGGAATGCTATAACCCAGAAACTCTCAGTTCATTTTGGAAAGGCAGAGCTTGTAAGAGAGGAATTTATAGGTCCTGTTATAGGTGCTGAGCTTAAAAGGGCTGCAATTATAGCGACTATCTTAGGGCTAATAGCACAGGTGATATATATAAGTCTAAGATTCAAACCTGATATGGCTTTAGCGGCAGATATAGCACTTGTCCACGACATATGTGCTGTTATCCTGGCGTTTATTCTTACACAGAAAGAAATAAATACTCCATTTATAGCGATACTCCTTACTGTTGTGGGTTATTCGATAAACGATACTGTTGTCATATTTGATAGAATTAGGGAAAATCTAAAACTTAGACCCAGAGACTCAAAGGAGACCTTTCCACAACTTGTTAATAGGAGTATATTGGAGAATTTGACAAGGAGTATAAATACTGTTCTTACTACTATCTTAGCAGTACTAGTTGTCTATTTCCTCGGTGGATCTGCCATAAAAGACTTTGCCTTTGGGCTTACCGTTGGAATAGCAGCTGGTGGTTATTCGTCTATCTTTATAGCAGCACCGGTTTTGGTGCTCCTTAGAAAGAGACAGTGGTTAAAAGAGGAGGAAAAGATTAAAGAAGAAGAGACGGTTCGTTCCTCCAGTGTAAATAAGTTAACAGAGACTCCTCCAAAGCCGGCGACTCAATCAAGAACCTCCACAGTGAGGAAGAAAAGGAGGTGAACTCAGGTGATGTATTTTTATCTGGTAGTGATTTTTATAGTTGCATTTGTTGTAGCGCTATTTGTCCAGATAAATAATTATCCAATAGCTCTGAACTATTTCTTTGGAACCAGACAGGTAAGTCTAGCGTTAGCCCTTTTTTTGGCTTTCATAATAGGATTTCTTTTAGCGGTTATTGCCAGGATACCTCAAGATTTGATAAACAGGAGAAGGTTTAGGAATCTAGAGAGGGAACTTTTCGAAAAGGAAAATAGATTAAGGAGTCTCTATTCCTCTCGGGATGTATCCCAGAGTCAAGAAAAGGCAGAGGGTGAAGAGGCAGATAAAAGCTAATTTTCTGTGATGCGCTTTATTATTAAAGAATGCCCCTCTGACTGGAAATATCTCTCTGATACTTTGGGTGTCCTCCCTCCGATAGCAAGAGTCTTGTTTAGGAGAGGAATTACCTCTCCTTTTCTGGCAGAGAGGTTTCTCTCTCCTAGTATGGGAGGGATAGCGGATCCCTTTTTGCTCCCCGATATTGAGGCCGCTATATCCAGAGTAAAGAGGGCTCTGCTTAACAGAGAGAGGGTCTGCCTATATGGTGATTATGATGTGGATGGTCTTACCTCAGTAGCTATCTTATTTCATACGATGAAGGGTTTAGGTTTCGATGTCTTCTATTACATACCCAACAGACTCTCTGAGGGCTACGGATTAAACATAGAGGCTATAGAAAAGATAAAGAAACAGAATGCTTCATTAATGATAACATTAGACTGCGGCGTTTCCTCTTCGGTTCCTATAGATTATGCTAGATCTGTAGGGATAGATACCATCGTAGTGGATCATCATAATATACCTGAAATATTACCTCCTGCAATGGCGATAGTCGATCCAAAAAGAGAAGATTCACTCTATCCATTCAAGCAACTCTCCGGTGTTGGGGTTGCTTGGCAGTTTGCCAGGGCTCTTGTAAAAGAATTACTCGATGAGGATACCTATCTAGAAGAGATACTTGATCTGGTATCCTTGGGTACGATAGCCGATATAGTGCCACTAACCGAAGAAAATAGGATCATAGTAAAGAGAGGTATAAACAGATTAAGATTCTCTCCCAGGGTTGGGCTTCTGTACCTTATGAGAAGTGCTGGGATAGAGGATAGACTCCTGAACGCAGAACTTCTGTCATTGACTTTAGTACCTAGACTGAACTCAGCGGGGAGATTGGGTTCTGCGGATATTGCAATAGAGCTACTATTAACTTCAGATCCTACAAGTGCAAAGGTCCTTTCTGAGAAACTTGAGGAGAAGAATAGACGTAGAAGAGGCTTAGTAGATGAGATACTGGATGAGATACTCAAGAAGTTAGAAGGAGAAACTCTATCCTCTACAATTTTGGAGTACTCTGAATCTTGGCACTCCGGTGTGATTGGTATAGTGGCATCGAGGCTTGTTGATATGTTTAATAGACCAG
>CAZZLK010000057.1:0-14334 GCA_964655195.1 uncultured bacterium | reverse complement strand
CTTAGGCTGTGCTAATACCATTCCCCTCTCTACTTCGTCTTTGTCTATTCCTCTTAACAGTACTCCTATGTTGTCTCCTGCTATCCCCTGGTCCAGCGTCTTCCGGAACATCTCTATACCTGTCACTACACTCTTTAGTATTTCTGGCCTCATCCCTACTATCTCTACCTCGTCTCCTAACTTCACTACTCCTCTCTCTACTCTCCCTTTCACCCCTGTTCCTCTTCCTGTTATCGTGAACATGTCCTCTATTGCCATCAGGAGGGCCTTATCTATCGGCCTCTGCGGTGTAGGTATATATTCGTCTACTGCATCCATAAGCTCCCATATCTTGCCACACCATTCACATTCCCTCTTACCACAGCCACACTCTAATGCCTTTAATGCTGAACCTCTTATTACCGGTACTTCATCACCAGGAAATTGATACTTGGATAACAGGTCTCTTACCTCCATCTCTACCAGGTCTATTAGCTCTGGGTCATCTACCATATCTATCTTGTTCAAAAATACTACTATGTATGGTACGTTAACCTGTCTTGCAAGTAAGATGTGCTCTCTTGTCTGTGGCATTGGACCATCTGCTGCTGAGACTACAAGTATAGCTCCGTCCATCTGTGCTGCACCGGTTATCATATTCTTTACATAGTCCGCATGCCCCGGGCAGTCTACATGTGCATAGTGCCTCTTCTCTGTCTCATACTCTACGTGAGAGATATTTATTGTTATACCTCTTTCTCTCTCCTCAGGCGCATTATCTATCTCGTAGAAGTCCTTGGGCTGTGTCCTCCCAAGTGTTGCCAGCACCTGAGTTATTGCCGCTGTCAACGTCGTCTTACCATGGTCTACGTGTCCTATAGTACCTACATTTACATGTGGCTTGGTCCTTTCAAACTTTTGCTTAGCCATACTTACTTATCTTACCTCCTTCCAATATTCCTTGAGGAATTTCTCCATAATGTGAGAATTCCATAGTATAACTTCCTCTTCCCTGTGTCAATGACCTAAGATCAGTTGCATATCCAAACATCTCACTTAATGGAACAAGCACTCTTATAATCCTTGTAGTACCATCTAATTCCATATCTGTAATATGAGCCCTTCTAGCCATAAGGTCACTCATAACTTCACCCGTATATGTATCGGGGATAGTTACTTCTACCTTCATTATAGGCTCAAGTATTAATGGACTGGCTTTAAGAACTGCTGATTTTACAGCTTGAGAAGCGGCAATCTTAAATGCCATCTCGCTAGAGTCGACCTCGTGATAGGAGCCATCAAATAAGGTCACCTTTATATCTATAACAGGGTATCCTGCATATATACCCCCATCCAGAGCCTCCATAACACCTGCCTCTATTGCGGGTATAAATTCTTTAGGGATGACCCCTCCAGTGATCTTATTGACAAACTCTCTACCTTTACCCCTAGGTAGCGGTTCAACCTCAAGCCATACATGACCATACTGTCCTCTTCCACCAGTCTGTCTTATATACCTTCCCTCTGCCACAGCCTTCTCCTTTATTGTTTCTTTATAAGCCACTTGAGGTCTACCAACATTTACTCCAACATTGAATTCTCTCTGTAGTCTGTCTGTTATTATCTCTAGATGCAATTCTCCCATACCAGAAAGTATGGACTGACCTGTCTCTTCATCTACCCTCCACTTCAATGTTGGGTCTTCCTCAGTAAGTTTACTCAGAGCGGACTGTAATCTCTCCTCATCCTCCCTAGTCTTTGGTTCTATGGCTATAGATATAACAGGCTCTGGGAAATGCATAGGTTCTAAAAGGATAGGATGCTTTTCATCACAGAGTGTTTCACCCGTTATGGTATCTTTAAGTCCAACTAGAGCTCCCAGATCACCAGCTCCTAGCATATCTATCTCTTCTCTCTTATTGGCATGCATCCTGAGTATTCTGGCTATACGCTCTTTCCTATTCTTGTTGATATTAAATACATAACTACCGGGTAAAAGTTTTCCAGAGTAGACTCTTACATACGTAAGCTTACCCACATAGGGGTCTGCCATTATCTTAAATGCCAGTGCAGAAAGAGGAGCATCAGTGGAGGTTTCTCTCTCTTCCTCTTCCTGGGTCAAAGGATTGATGCCTTTTACAGGTGGTATATCCAAAGGGCTTGGCAAGAAGTCGACTATAGCATCCAGAAGAGGTTGTACCCCTTTGTTCTTATATGAAGTCCCACAAAGGACAGGGACAATCTTATTCTCAATGGTGTATCTTCTTATCGCCTGAACTATCTCCTCTTCGGTAATCTCTTCTCCCTCAAGATACTTACTCATTATATTATCGTCCAGCTCCGCCAGGCTCTCTAAGAGGATCTCTCTCTGCCTTAAAGCAGATTCCTTTAACTCTTCTGGAATTTCAGTTTCTTCCATCTCCAGCCCGAGCTCATCCTTATAGTATATAGCCTTTAATCTTATAAGGTCTATAATGCCGATAAAGCTATCCTCTTCCCCTATTGGGAGCTGAATAGGAACCGCATTAGCGTCAAGCTTCTCTTTCATCATATTAACTACACGGATAAAGTTAGCTCCCATACGATCCATCTTATTTACATAGGCGATTCTTGGAACTTTATATCGATTTGCCTGTCTCCATACTGTTTCAGACTGAGGCTGAACGCCAGCAACCGCACAGAATATAGCAACTATTCCATCTAATACTCTCAGAGCTCTTTCTACCTCAGCTGTAAAATCCACGTGCCCGGGTGTATCAATAATATTTATTCGATGGTCCTTCCAGAAACACGTAGTTACAGCTGAAGTAATAGTAATACCACGCTCCTTCTCCTGGACCATCCAGTCCATTGTGGCAGAACCTTCATCAACTTCTCCTATCTTATAGACCTTACCAGTATAAAATAGTATTCTCTCTGTCGTGGTAGTTTTACCGGCATCTATATGTGCCACTATACCTATATTTCTTGTCTTCTTTAACAAATCCTTCTCCTCCAACCTTAAGTCACCTACCATCGATAGTGAGAGAATGCCCTGTTGGCCTCTGCCATCTTGTGAGTATCCTCTCGCTTCTTTATGGCGGTTCCAACTTTATTGTATGCATCTAAAAGCTCAGCGGTAAGTTTCTCTATAGAGCTCTTTCCACTCCTACTTCTAAATGCCTCGATAATCCACTTCATAGCTAGAGAACGTCCCTTATCTGGGTCTACCTCTACAGGAACCTGGTAGGTAGCTCCTCCTACCCTTCTAGGTCTTACTGCTACCAATGGCCTGACATTTTCTATAGCCTGTTCCAGAATCTCTGCTCCTGATTTACCCAATCTCTCTTCTAAATTCTTTAGTGCAGTATAAACGATCTTCTCAGCCTTTGTCTTTTTACCATTTAACATTACCTTATTTATAAACTTGGCTACTAACTTGCTCTGATATACCAAATCTGGCGGTATATCCCTCTTGGGTACAGGTCCTTTACGCGGCATTTACAACCCTCCTAAGACTTTGGTCTTTTAGCTCCATACTTCGAACGACCCTGCCTTCTATTCTCTACACCTGCTGCATCTAATGTCCCTCTAATTATATGGTACCTTATACCAGGCAGGTCTTTGACTCTTCCCCCTCTTATAAGTACTACCGAGTGCTCCTGTAGATTATGCCCTATACCCGGGATATAAGCAGTCACTTCCATCCCATTTGAAAGCCTAACCCTGGCAATCTTCCTCAATGCAGAATTAGGCTTTTTTGGGGTCATAGTACCTACACGGATACAGACCCCTCTCTTTTGAGGGCATCCTTCTAAAGCAGGAGCCTTAGTTTTAGTCTTTACCTTTTCTCTTCCAAATCTAACCAGTTGATTTATAGTAGGCATCAATTCACCTCCAATGTCACAGCAGAATATAATAACATCTTTGTAGATTTCTGTCAATAATCAGCAATTAACCCATCGGTATCTGAGATATCTCCTCGTCAGTCATCTTCTCTTCTTCCTGAATCTTCTTTATCTCTACATTCTTTGCCTCTATCTCTTTCTCTAAACTCAGAATAGAGTCTATAGTATCTTTAAAAGACTCCATATTAACAACCGCTAGAGCATTCTCCTTATAGAGCTTAAGTAACTTCTCTCCTAGCTCTTCTAATTTGCTCTTCTTATCATTCTGAAGCTTAAATATCTCCGCCTTTAGACTGGCTATTCTAGCTAACTTTCCCGTCTCTTTCCCAATCTTCTGCGCTAATTGGGAAAGAGTTTCTCCAATTTTCTGGGCTGTAGAACTAATTACCTGAGAAATCTTTTCTGTGGACTTCTCTTCCATCCTGTCCTCCTAACAATAGATTTATACTAGTCTCCATTTTACCACGAACAGGCCAAAATTTCAAATTCCACTAGATTAGAACAAAACACTATCTCATATGGTATAATTAATTGGAAACTTTAGTTTTATAGGAATTGATGTATGGATAAAGAGGAGGTTATAGGGTACTTAGCAAGCCACAATATATATCCTTTATATAGCAGGAAGGGAAAAATCTACTGGGGAGGTAAGGCTTCGAATCTATCTGGAGAGGAGAAGGAGAGACTACTTAAAATTCTCAATATCCAAACTGCTGAAGACTGCAGGATAGTAAGAGAAGAGATAAAAGAGAAGTCTAGAGAACTCAGAAAAAATAAGCCAATAAAATATTGGATAAAAGATGAGAGACCTAGAGAGCTTTTGATAAAAAATGGACCAGAGAATCTTCCCCTCTCAAAACTTCTAGCTATAATAATCAGAACTGGAAGCGACTCTAAAAGTGCAGAGGAACTGGCAAAGGTCTTGCTAAACGAGTTTGGTTCACTAAGAGGTCTAGATAGGGCAGAGATCTCGCAACTCTGCTCCATTCCTGGTATAGGTATAGCTAAGGCAGTTGAGATAAAAGCTGCTTTGGAGATCGGCAAAAGACTATATAGAGAGGAGGTGGACCTGGGAACAAAGATAAAGGGTCCAAAGGATGTAGTTATGTATGTTAGGGAATACTATGCTCCATATCTTAGAGATCTAAATAAGGAAGTATTCAATATCATTCTTTTAGACCACAGAAACAAGGTGATAGATAATATAGAGATAAGTAGGGGCAGTATAAATGCAAGTATTGTGGACCCTAGAGAGATAATTAGGGAGGCGACTTTAAAGTCTGCATCTTCGATAATCCTGGTGCATAATCATCCTTCAGGAGAGACATCCCCCTCTATGGATGATATTGAGACTACCAATCGGATAATAGATGCATGCAGGATAGTGGGGATAAAGGTTCTCGACCACATTATTTTAGGGAAGAATAATGTGGATTATACGAGTTTTGCAGAACTTGGACTAATAAAATAAGATTACAGGAGGTTAGATAAAGATGAAAGGGAAGATTTTGGTGTTGCTAATTTTGGGTTTGTTTCTCATTCCAGCTTTGACATTTAGCGCTGAGCCAGAAATAAAGACGATAATCATCGAACCACCGCAGACAGAATTCAAAGTAGATGTATGGACAGATAAGGGAGACAATGCTAGATATACAGTAGGAGAAACCATTACTATATACTTCAAACTGACCCAAGATGCATACGTATATATATGGGATATTAATGCCAATGGAGAGATCAGACTTATACTACCAAACGGTTATCAACAAGATAACTACTTCAGAGCTAACATAGTATACTCTATCCCTCCATCAAAAGATAAGTATGTACTAAGAATTGCCCCTCCCTATGGTAGAGAAGTAATTCATGTGTTGGCAAGTAAGACTCCTATTAATATCCTGGAGAGTTATAAGAAGGACCTAACCAGAGATCCATTCCCTCTAATTCAGGAAAGTCCAGAAAACTTCACAGACAGGGTAAAAAGAAATATAGAGATTGTTCCAGCCCCTCAAACCGTACAGTGGACAACAGCAAATACCATATTTTATGTTGTAGAAAGTATTGTAGCTCCTCCAACTCAAGCTCTGGGAAGACTCGTAGTGGAGAGTAAGCCAAGTGGAGCGAGTATCTATATGGATGGGAGATTCCTCGGGTATACTCCTTACACTGGTGATGTCTCCCCAGGGAGACATACGATCACCCTACAGCTTCCTGGATATCAGCCGTATGAGACAACTGTAAATATAACACCAAACAAAACCACAAAGATAGGAGCAACCCTAAAACCCATCGTTTCTTATCTGGGGGCATTCTATATAACAAGTACCCCTTCTAACGCTGAAGTGTACATAAACGGTGAGAGAAAAGGAAGAACACCTATCAAGATCGACAAACTAAAGCCAGGAAGATATCAGATTACTATTATTAAAGCTGGCTATGAGACATTTGTGCAATACTTTGAGGTAATACCTGGAGAAACAAGAAATATTAGCGTACAGCTATATCCGATAAGATAAGGATAATAAAATGGGGAGCTGCTATAGCAGCTCCCCACAAAAATTCTTTTATTCCCTCTTCATATTTAATTCTTAAAAGTTTAATTTTTTGAGAATAAATTCTTTCACCTTTATAGCAATTTTAAGATATTCAACAGCCTCATAAAGAGTAGGAAAATAAAATTTATAATTCTATACCTTCAAGAGATGCTACTTTTGAGACAAATCAGATCTCTTTGAACATATAAAAATCTTTGGTAGCCCCTAGAGAAAGTCATACGATACTCTCAACTTCTTTGCCAATTCACTTCTCTTTATGTTTCTTTTAAATATTATTTGCATCTCAACACCTCCTATTCTATATTCTTATATATAGAATATCATATCAAAATCTTTTTGTCAATAGTTATTAATAAAGAAATCTATACAGTGTAGGAGGAAAATATCAGAAAATTCCGATTATTATGCTTATTGCACATATCATATCAATAATATATAATGCTAACATGAGAAGCGTAGGAAGTATAATTAAGAAATTAAGAGAGGAAAAAGGAATAAGCAGAGCCTGGCTTGCAAGGAAAGCTGATGTATCATACGACTATCTGTTTAAAGTAGAGAAGGAAGTTATTAGAAAAGTATCTCACGAACAGCTCTCTAAAATAGTAAATGCCTTAGGACTGTCACTGGCACAGTTTGAAGAGATACAGAAGAAATATTGCACTGAAGAGAATCCCCCAGATGTTACTAACTTATCCAATGTAACTCCTATCAATAAGCCGTTGACTTCTATTCCGGTTTATGGTAAAGTACCTGCTGGGATGCCCAGAGAAGCATGGCACGACTATATATGGGAATATATATCTATCCCCGACGTTTCAGAAAAGGCGTTCGGATTAATAGTTTCTGGCGACTCTATGATAGGAGAGGATATAGAAGAGGGAGACATCGTAATAATAGACCCGAATGCTGAAGTCTATAACGGTGATATAGTTGTAGCCGTTATAGACGGATTAGAGTTTACCCTTAAAAAGTTCTATAGAGACAAAGATCATATTATTCTTACTCCAGCAAACGAACATTACCAGCCAATAGTCTTCTCTTCAGAAAGTTTCAGCGAGCGGGTCTCAATTATTGGCGTTATGATTGGTGTCTATAAGAGATACAAAAAGCGCAGGAGGTGGTAAAATGTTCAGGAAAGTTTTGGTTTTTAGCTTACTTATTATGCTAATGTGGACCAATACCGGCTATGCTGATGTCAGAGAATTCTTCGGAATGAAGATTCTTAATCCAAGAAATTTATATTTATCTGAGCCAGTAGATTTAGAGCTAGCCAAAAGGGCTTTTACGCTAACAAGCATAGATAAAAAGGGGAAAGTTCATTATAAATGCGATCTGAGTATAACCGATGATTCAATATACTGTTATGCCTGGCTGAGCGATAAAGGAATAGTTATAGATATTTACAACTATTCTAAAATGCCAATTGAGTTTAACAGCTTTGCCGACAAGTATTATCTGATTTCTAAAGATGAAAGTTTCTATATGGTTACAATAGATACTATTCGCTCTTATCCAAAGATTTTAAACCCGAAGAATCATCTATTATTTTCTCTTGACTTTGATACGCCAGGCGTAAATATCTCTGAGATAATATATGTTGCAATATTGCTGGACTTCGGGAAATGCTGTTTGTTTCTGAAACAGATAGAGAAATAAATGCGTGCAGTTATATATGCTAGAGTTTCAACTGAAGAGCAAGCCCAGAAAGAGCTATCTATCCCAAGCCAGATAGAGATATGCAAAAAGTTCGCCGTTCAGAATGGATATGAGGTTATAGATATTTTTATAGATGCAGGAAAGTCTGGGACTACATCTGAAAGGGAAGCCTTTCAGGAACTTATAGCCCAGGCTAAAAAGAAGCCACCCCCTTTTAATGCCATTCTTGTCTATAACTATTCCCGCTTCTCACGCAATGAGATGGACTCTATTGTTTATGAGGAACTCCTCGATAGACAGCATATCAAACTTATCTCAGTTACTCAGCCTCTACCCGAAGACAACGCTATTAGAGGTCTGGTCAGAGGCATCTTCAGAGTTATTGACAACTGGTATGCTCTAAATGCTTCTCAAGAGGCTCGCAGAGGACAGATAGCCTTAATTAAGCAGGGATATTACTGCGGAGGACCTGTTCCTTATGGTTATATGTTAGAGACTCTTGACAATGGAAGGAAAAGATTAGTTCCTAATCCTGAGACTGCATCAGTAGTGCAGAAGATATTCGAAATGGTAGTCTCTGGATACTCATATAACGAGATTATTTCATATCTTACTCAAGAGAATATAAAACCTCCCAGAGGACGGTTTTGGAGAAAGAACTCGCTCTCAAATATTATCCATTCCCATGTGTATAAGGGAGACTTTACCTACGGAAGACGAGCAAAGAAACACAAGAGAAGGAATAGAAAAGAAGAGTGGATAATAATAGAAAACACTCACGAGGCTCTGGTATCGAGAGATTTATGGGAATTAGCACAGAGAACACACAAAAAGCCTGAACATATACAGCGCTCACCTGCCCTTTTAGGAGGACTAATTATTTGCGCTCAGTGCGGCTCCAAGATGTGGTATAAAAAGACATACAGACAAGGGAAACAGTATGGCAATTATATCTGTGCCAATAGAGAAGAGAGTGGAACCTGTGATATGCCAGCTATTGCCGCTAGTATAATAGAGAATTTTGTTGCCAATAAAGTAATTGATATATTACTCGCAAGTAATATCGACGAGGTCATTGAAAGTATCATAAAACAGCAAGAAGAGAACAACGGAATAAAGAAGCTGATTCAGGAAAAAACAAAAAAGCTTGAACAGGTGCACAGGACACGCAAAAACCTCTTGAGAAGTTTAGAGATATTAGATCTAACCGACGAAGATTTTATTGAGCTTAATGGAAGACTGAGACAGCTGACAGAAGAGGAAGAGGAAATCAAGCAGAAGATAGAGGAATACCAGAAAGAGCTGGCTCTTACGGATATTCCAGACAAAGAAACAATTAGAGAAGCCCTTATAAAACTGAAAGCATCAGCTAACTCCATAAATCTCGATGACAAGAACGCATTGAGAGATTTCTTACATATCGTTGTGTCCAAAATCTTCATAAATACAAAAGCAAAAGAGTATCAAATAATCCTGAAAATACCTAGTCTAGAGAGCGAGGAGAGGGATTCAACTGGTAGCCCCTAGGGGAGTCGAACCCCTGTCTTCGAGCTGAGAACCCGACGTCCTGGGCCACTAGACGAAGGGGCCATTTCGTGATATATTTATATTACAATATAAAGGTCTATATGTCAAGATGGTTGACCAGAAAAGTTCAATTTGGGATTTAGAATATATAATAGTTGACTTTGAAACTACTGGAAGTTTAGCTCCTATAGACAGGATAATCGAAGTAGGGGCAGTTATATTTAGTAAGGGCAGGATAGTAGACTCTTTCTCTAGTCTTGTATATCCGGGTAGAAGTATTCCACCTTTTATAACCCTTCTAACAGGTATAACTCTAGAGATGTTAAAATCAGCACCTCCAGCAGATCTTGTCATCCCAAGACTTATGGATCTGGTAAGAGATAGGATATTTGTAGCACATAATGCCAAATTTGACCTTACCTTCTTAAACTATGAACTGGAGAGGTTAGGACTTCCTCAGTATCAGGGAGAAGTACTGTGTACACTAAATATGGCGCGTAAACTTCTTAAGCTACCTAAGAGGGGATTAGATAGTCTTGCAGAATTTTTTGGGATAGAGATCGTTCATAGACATAGAGCAGTGTATGATGCTGAAGCTACTGCCCTGATCTTAGGTAAGATGCTGAGGATTCTAGATAACGAAGGTATAGTTACCTGGGAGGATCTTCAACGGAGGTTAGATGGAAGTTATAAGGTTCCGCCAAACTTCTTAAAGCTAAAATATATCTTGGAAGAGGTGCCGCATAATCCTGGAGTTGTGCTATTTCTGGATGACTTTGGGAATGTCCTATATATAACAAAGTCTAAAGATCTGAAAACAAAGATATCTAATTATTTCTACATTCAAGAGGGTATATCCAAAAATAGAGAAGAACTCTTAAAAAATACCACGTCTCTGGAGTACATTATAACCACAAGTGAATTTGAAGCCTATCTCCTAGAGAAAGAGCTTCTACAGATGTTAGAGCCAAAGTTTAATAAGCCTTACCAGCAGAAACAGTCATAAGTTTTATCTTCTGAATATACTAAGGATCAATGATAAGATTATGCTTAACAATATACAGGTAACTATGGGAAAGAATATTATTGTATTGCCTCTTCTTATTATGATGTCTCCAGGTAATTTACCAAGATAAGGGATACGGTTAAAGAAGAGTAAAAATAAGCCAAATAAAACAAATAATACTCCAAAAATGATCAATGCTTTTCCAAGATATTCCACTCTGCATCACCCCGGAGAGGTAAACCTTTTGACCTTCTTTTCAAACCTTTCATACTCACTAAATATACAGCCACAATATTTCTGCTTGTATAGACCAAGTTCATCGGCTATCTTCTGAGAGTCCTTCCATCCAACCCTAAAATCCTCATAGTAAAATTTAACATTACCATTCTCTTCTGCTAATCTCTCTCCAACATCTCTTATTTTATTATGATTCTGATATGGGCTAACTAGGAGGGTAGTAGAGAAATACTCGATTCCCAATTCCTCAGCCTTTCTAATGGTCTCTCTCAGTCTCAATATATAACAGATCTCACATCTATTCTCCAGAAAATCAACTACTGATCTAAGATGAATAGTGGGGTTGTATTCTCCTATTAATAGAGGAACTTTTTCTCTCTCTAGATAACTCTTTAATGCTTCACCCCTTAATATATATTCAGTTGCAGGATGAATATTAGGGTTAAAGTAGTAACCGGTAATTTCATAGCTAGATTTCAACCTTTCCAAAGGATATATGGCACATCTAGCGCAACATATATGGAGGAGAAGTTTCATCTCTCCCTCGCCTTTAAAATTTTAAGCCCATTCTGGGTAATAACCCTACCTCTGGGAGTCTTCTCTATATAACCCATCTTTATAAGATATGGCTCATATATCTCTTCTATGGTCTCGCCAGATTCGCCAATAGCCGAAGAGAGAGTCTCTATACCAACAGGGCCACCCCCAAATTTATAGGCAATAGTCTCTAAGATCCTCAGATCTTCTCTATCAAGGCCATGTTCTTCGATCTCAAAGAGCTTTAAAGCCTCCAAGGCTAAGGATCTGGATATAAATCCATCCCCTTTCACTTCAGCATAATCTCTTACTCTCTTTATAAGTCTGTTAACAATTCTGGGTGTTCCCCTAGATCTGTTAGAGATCTCTCTAAGGGCATCTATCTCATATCTTACATTGAGTATCTTTGCAGACCTCTCTGCTATCTTTAGAATCTCTTCTGGAGAGTAATAATCCAATCTCTCTATAATACCGAATCTGTCTCTCAATGGCGGGGATACTAACCCAAATCTGGTAGTAGCTCCTACCAGAGTAAACCTGGGCAGTCTAATCCTTATAGCCCTAGCACCTGTACCTTTACCTATGACTATATCAATCTCTCTCTCCTCCATAGCTGGATATAGTATCTCTTCGATGGGCTTTCCTAATCTATGTATCTCATCTATGAATAGGACGCTACCATCCTCTAAAGATGTCAGTATAGCTACCAATTCACCTGCTTTCTCGATCGCCGGACCAGAAGTGACCTGAATGGGAACCTTCAATTCACTTGCTATTATATAGGCTAAAGTAGTCTTTCCCAATCCAGGGGGACCATAGAGCAGTATATGGTCTAGAGTATCTCCTCTTTTAAGAGAAGCCTTGAGAAATATTTCTAATTGAGCCTTGACCCTTTCCTGCCCTATAAATTCTTCAAGAGTCCTGGGTCTAAGAGAACTCTCTATAAGTCTTTCATCAGGCAGAACTATGGGAGAAAATATATCCCTATCCATTCTTTTTCGATAACCTCTTCAAGGAAAGTTTAATCAACTCTTCTAATGAATTATTTTCCATATCCATCTCTTCTATAACTTCTTTTATTTCACTCTTATTATATCCTAATTTCTTCAGGACTTCACCAAGAATCTCTTTGTTTTCCTGAGAAATATCATCTAAACTTATAAGTTTATCCTTTAATTCCAAGACCAGTTTTTTTGCTCTTTTCTTCCCTACCCCGGAGACCCCACCTAAAGCATCTAGATCTTCAGACCTGATTCCTCTGATTATACCCTCATAACCCAATTCGTCGATTAAAGTCATACCAATCTTAGGACCTATACCTGATACATTTACAAGTAGTTCGAACAGATCTCGCTCTTTCTCTGTAAGGAATCCATACAATACAGGGACCCCATTGTTTGATAACATCGAGATAAATACTCTATAGACTTTGCTGATCTTTATAGACTTTGTAAGAGAAGGAGGTACATAGATATGAAAACCTAATCCATTTACATCTAAAACAATCGAAGTATCCTTTATTTGGGAGATTATACCTTCAATATAGGAAAACATTGACTACCCAAGACCTCAAACCCCGCACATAGAGAAAGGGCAAGAGCATCGCTGGCATCTGTAGGGATATCTTCATTGATGGACAAAAGTCTCTTCACCATAAATCTTACCTGTGTCTTGCTAGCTCTTCCGTATCCAGCAATCGAACTTTTTACCTGAGTCGAATTGAACTCCATAATATCCAGATCATATAAACTAGCCAGGAGTAAAACTATACCTCTAACTTCACCCAAGATAATAGAACTTTTAACATTTCTGTAGTAGAAGGCTTTTTCTAAAGAAAGAACCTGAGGCTTAAAAAACTCTATAATGGATGAAAGATTCTTAAATATGATTTCTAAAGATTTCGGACGAAAATTCTCATCTGATGTATCTATAATTCCATAATCTAAAAGAGAAAAAAACTTCCTCTCTACTTTTATAATCCCATAACCCGTAATATTGGAACCAGGGTCAACTCCGATAATAACATTATGCATTAATTAAGATCTCATCAGGTATATCAAAATTGCTGTATACCCTCTGTACATCATCAAGATCTTCTAACTGATCCAACAATCTAAGTAGTTGTCTCGCCTCATCGCTCTCTACTCTAACTGTATTATTAGGTAGATATGTAACTTCCGCCCTTAATACCCTAAGTCCTGCACTTATACAACTCTCCTTTGTCCTTTCAAAGTTTTCGGTAGAGGTTATTATCTCATAACCATCTTCCGTACTCCTTATATCTTCTGCTTCTGTCTCAAGAGCTACATTGTAAACTGCCTCTTCTTTTTCCTCGGGACTTATCAGTATGTAACCTTTACGGGAGAAGATCCAGGAGACACAACCTGACTCGCCTAAGTTACCACCATTACGCTGAAATACATGTCTGAGTTCTGCGGTAGTTCTATTTCTATTGTCTGTGGTAGCCTCAACCATAATAGCTACTCCTCCAGGTCCATACCCCTCATATATAACCTCTTCATAATTAGCTCCTTCTAGTTCACCGGTTCCTCTCTGTATAGCCCTCTTTATGTTTTCTGAAGGCATATTAACTTCTCTTGCCTTTTCCAAAGCCAATCTAAGCTTTGGATTATTTTCTGGATCTGGTCCTCCTTCTCTTACCGCAATAATAATCTGACGAGTAACTTTACCAAAGATTTTACCTCTAACTGAATCCATTTTTTGTTTTGTTTCTCTTATATTATGCCATTTGGAATGTCCAGACATAAAATCACCTCGTTCTTGAAGATTCAAATAAATACAAAATAAGGCCCGGCAGTGGCCTACTCTCCCATAGGGTCCCCCCTATAGTACCATCGGCGCTGGAGGGCTTAACTATTACTTCCCTTTCGGGACCGTGTTCGGGATGGGAACGGGTGTTTCCCCTCCGCTCTTTTACCACCGAGCCTTT
>CAZZLK010000056.1:0-5460 GCA_964655195.1 uncultured bacterium | reverse complement strand
CAGATGATTGTAGAAGAGGTGGAGGGTCTGGTAGAGAGAGGAGCCAAGGAGATAGTCCTGCTTGGCCAGAATGTAAACTCCTATGGAAAAGATATACCTGGTGAAATCACCTTTGCCCAGTTACTCTATAGGCTTAATGATATAAAGGGCTTGGAGAGGATTAGATTTACAACATCGCATCCAAAGGATATGTCAGACGAACTTATAAAGGCGATGGCAGAACTTCCAAAGGTATGTGAGCATCTGCACCTTCCGGTTCAGGGAGGAAATGACAGAATACTCAGACTTATGAACAGGAATTATACAAAGGAGCAGTATAGGGCTCTGGTGGAAAAAGTTAGGACTGCAGTACCAGGCATTGCTCTTACTACCGATATCATAATTGGTTATCCTACAGAGACAGAGGAGGAATTTCAGGAACTCCTGGAATTTATAAAGGAGATAAAGTTTGACCAGGTATATTCAGCGATATTTTCTAAAAGGCCTATGACTAAGGCTTCTGAGTTGCCAGACCTTCCATACGAGGTAAAGCAGAGAAGGTATGAGATATTTAACCAGGTACAAAACGAAATATCCAGGGAACTGAATGAGAGACTTATAGGTACCACTCAGGAAGTCCTGATAGAAGAGGAGAGGGCAAAATTCCCAAACCAATCGAGAGGAAGGACCAGGACAAACAAGGTAGTAATTATAGATGAAAAATTAACACCGGGTACAATTGTAAAGGTAAAGATAAGAGAGGCAAGTGAGTATACATTGAAAGGGGATAGAATAGAATAAAGATATTATCTCTTCTCTACCTCGTACACGAGACATATAGCGGAAGCTATCTCCTTAAGAGGCTTACCCGTATCCATACTCCTTTTCTGCAAGAATCTATAAGCCTCATCTTCGTTCATTCCTTTAATCCTCATCAAAATCCCCTTGGCTTTATCTATCAGTTTCCTGGTCTCCAGCGCCTCTCTGATCTTTGTGACTTCTTCTATCAGTTGACTGCTACCTATAGCTATTGCAGCATAATTGGCTAGAGTCTGTACAATATTTACCTCCTCTGTAGTAAAACTATGCTCCTCAGAAGTGTAGACATTAACCACTCCTATGACTTTATTTCTGAATCGCATAGGGACAGAGAGCATAGACACTAACCCAAGTTTTTTGGCAATATCCCTGTAGTAAAATCTCGGGTCCTCCCTCACATCCAATACTATAATAGGTCTTCCCTCTTTAACGGTCAGTCCACTTATTCCCTGATAGAGTTTCAGATTTGGTTTATTCTTATATTCCTCGTCAAGGCTCTGAGTTGCCTTCATTATAAGTTCCTGTTTTTCCTCGTCTACAAGCATTATAGAACATATCCTTGTATTCAGTAACTCTGCAGTTACTGTTACTATAAGATTTAATATATCTTCTACAGAGCTAAGCTGTGAAGCTACAGATGTAGATACTCTTATTATCCTTTCAAGCTCTGCCTCCTTCTTCTCTA
This sequence comes from uncultured bacterium, assembly GCA_964655195.1. Classification (GTDB taxonomy): domain Bacteria; phylum DUMJ01; class DUMJ01; order DUMJ01; family DUMJ01; genus DUMJ01. Next base: position 3,977 of record CAZZLK010000056.1, on the reverse strand, counting down.
ACTCTGTCCTCAAAGATTGAATCTCTCTATCTTTTTCTTCGATAATTTTCTTTAGTTCCTTGATCGTTGCCATTTTGCCCTCTCTATTTATATTTTCAGCACCTTAGCTCCTTTTATTTTTCCTTCTTTGATCTCCAATAGAGCTTTGTTTGCATCCTCAAGATTGAATATCTGTATCTCAGGACGGATTGGTATCTCTTTAGCAATCTCCAGGAATTCTACCACATCATTTCTGGTAACATTAGCAACACTCTTAATCTCCTTTTCAAGCCAGAGATCAGTCTCGTAATTCATATTCAGGAGGTATTCCTTGTCCACCTCTTCCTTTCTTATAGCATTTATTACAAGTCTTCCGTCTTTTTCAAGGTTCCTAAGAGCCAGTACTATGCTCTTCCAGACAGGTGTTGTATCTATTATGCAATTTAATCTCTCTGGAGATGTATCGTTTATGTCTCCTGCCCAATAAGCTCCCAATTTCAGTGCAAATTCTCTTTCTATAATGCTTCTTGTAAAGACAAAGACCTTCGAATTGGGATACATATATCTTGCAAGTTGTAATACCAGATGAGCAGAAGCCCCGAAACCGAGGAGTCCGATGTTTTCTCCGTCTTTTGTATTACAGAGCTTCAATGAACGATATCCGATAGCCCCTGCACATAATAGTGGGGCAGATTCTTCGTCGGAAAAGTTATCAGGAATCTTGTATGCAAAGTCTTCATCTACCAGGGTATATTCAGCATAACCGCCATCAACATCTCTTCCTGTGGCTTTAAACTCATAACATAGATTTTCTTTACCAGAAAGACAGAATCTGCATCTCCCACAGGCAGAGTTTATCCATGCTATCCCAACCCTATCCCCTACCTTTAGTTTACTGACCTCATTACCAGTCTTTTCTACCCTCCCTACAATCTGATGACCGAGTATTATTGGAAACTTCGAAGGAAGACTACGCCCTTCTATTTCATCAAGATCTGTCCTGCATACACCACATACCGATACCTTAACCAGTACTTCTCTAGCTTTAGGTTCAGGGACAGGAAGTTCCACCAGTTTCAGTGGGGACTTGTTCTTACTCAGGTCATATGTACCATCAAGTATCATAGCCCTCATATTATTACCTCCATGGTGGAGTAGCAGACCTGCGGACATTAATCTCATCTATAACTGCATTACCTCTATGTGTAAGAAGAAACAGAACTATTTCTGCTATCTCTTCCGGTGAAATAAGTGTAGAAGGGTCTATATCTGGTCTGGTCAACTCTACCATACCTGTGGCAACCCCTCCGGGAGATATAACGTGGACTCTGATTCCATCCTGAAAAACCTCCTGTGCTAGCACCTTTGTAAATCCCATCAAGGCATGTTTAGAAGCGGTATATGCCCCTTGGTTTATGTATCCTTTCACTCCAACTACGGAGGAGATATTTATGATGGTTGCAATATCAGACCTTTTAAGGTAAGGAACAGCTTCTTTGCTCAGTAGAAAGGGAGCGCGTGCGTTTACTGCCATAAGAGCATCCCATTCTTCTATAGTTGTCTCAATAAGTGGTTTGGCTAATGCTATACCTGCATTATTTATAAGTATATCCAATCTGCCAAAATGATTTATCACCCTTTTAATTATTATAGATGGTACTAGCGGATCCTGAAGATCACCCGGACATAGAAGTATATCGATTCCATATGAGCTGAGGTCCTCTTTCAGTACTGTAAGAGCCTCCTCTGAACGAGCATTAACAGCAAGATTTACTCCATTCTGCCCAAGAAGAAGGGCTATAGCTCTTCCTATCCCTCTACTTGCTCCGGTAATCAAAGCCACTCTACCAATTAGGTTATTTCTCATTTTGCTTTCCTCCTTAAACTTAATTCTAACATAAATTCTTCTAATTTTTACAGATAGTAAAAATAAACTATGAACAATTTATATGGTAAAATCATACTTGTTAGATGAATACTAATTATAATGGAGGCGAAAATTGGTGCATATAAGTGTAATTGGACTAGGTTATGTTGGGTCAGTCACAGCTACAGGATTAGCCAAGGCAGGATATTATGTTACTGGGATAGATATTGATGAGAAAGTAGTATCTAGTTTTAGAAATGGTAATCCTCATATATATGAGCCTGGATTGGAGGATCTCCTTAAAGAAGCAACTGAGAACAGAAGAATAGAGTTTGCCACTCTAGATGAGGTAGATGATATAGGAGAGATAGTCTTTATATGCGTAGGGACCCCTTCGCTGCATAATGGAAGTGTAGACCTCTCATATATAAGAAAGAGTATTAAGTGGGTTACGGAAAAGAAAAAGGGTCCAGGTATAATAGTTGTAAAGAGTACCGTTCCACCGGGAACAGGTAGAAAACTTATAAGACAGTACCTTTCAGATACCAGATTATCCTACATCTCAAATCCAGAATTTTTAAGAGAAGGCAGGGCAGTAGAGGACTGGTTTCACCCTGACAGGATAGTTATAGGAGGAGAGGATAAAGATAGTATAGAAAGAGTAAGAAATTTATACAGCAATATAGACGCTCCGGTAGTTATTACAGATATAACAACAGCTGAGATGATAAAATACGCCGCCAATGCCGCTCTTGCCACAAAGATCTCTTTTATAAACGAGATAGCAAATCTCTGTGACATACTTGGAGCAGATATAGATGATGTTGTAAGAGGCTTGGCGCTGGATCCGAGAATAGGTCCAGGATTCTTACAGGCAGGACTTGGATATGGTGGTTCCTGCTTTCCTAAAGATGTCAGGGCGCTTGATTTTCTAGCTAATAGTAATGGTTATAGCCTAGAGTTAATAAGGTCAGCCATAATAGTAAATAACAGGCAGAAGCTACTTCCAGTAAAGACACTGAAAAAGAGATTTCAAGACCTCTATAACATACGTATAGGTATACTGGGACTTACATTTAAGCCAGATACTGACGATATCAGGGAAGCCCCTTCTATAGACATCATAAATACCCTCCTAGAAGAGGGAGCCATTATAACAGCATACGACCCTAAAGGAATGGAAAAAGTTAGGAAGATATTTGGAGACAGAATAAGGTTTGCCAGGAATTCTATTGAGGCAGTAGAAGGGGCTAAGGCGGTTATACTGATAACAGAGTGGAGAGAATTTATAAATTTAAATTGGGAAGAAGTATTCGAAAAGATGGAGGAGCCAAGAGTAGTATTTGATGGAAGGAACGCCCTGGACTATAAGCTTCTAAAAAGCATAGGATTTGAATATTATGGTGTAGGAAGAGGAAGACGTCCCATCTCTTTAGGGAAGTAATTTTATTATATTGCTTAATCAGTGAACGATTAAATTGGAGGGAATAAGTGTGAAACACATAGTAGTAGCTTATGATAAAAGCAAATGGTGTGCGATTCCAGCAAACAATGGAGGTAACGGTCCGAGCTGGCAATGGGGTAATGAGATTCTTATAGGCTATACCTGCGGTCAAGCACAATTTACAGGACGTGGGCACCAGGTAGATGGAGATAAACCTTTTGTATCGATGCTGGCTCGGAGCAAAGATGGAGGCGAAACCTGGCAGGTGTGGAAGCCAACCGGTTATCAAGGAGATACCGGATGTAAGATGGAGGATGCAGTGCCGTTGCCAGAGGGAATTGACTTTACTGCACCTGGATTTGTTATGCGCGTTGAGGGTTATGGTTATCACGGCAATTCTGGACAGCAATGGTTTTACAGTTTGGATAAAGGTGAATCATGGAATGGCCCATATACGTTTGGTAATCTTTTAAAGCATCCGGAACTTGCTGGAAAACAATTCACAGGGCGTACTGCTTATTTAGTCAATGGCCCTTCAGATTGCTTCCTGTTTCTGTCTGTACGGGACTCGGACTGTGGATCGAAAATCAGTCTTGCCGAAAAGGTGTTCCTGGCTCAGACCACTGATGGAGGTATGTCGTTCGAATTTGTTTCCTGGATTGTGCCTCTTTCTGATCCTTATCGTGC
>CAZZLK010000055.1:0-5235 GCA_964655195.1 uncultured bacterium | reverse complement strand
AACTCAAAAGATTCAAAACTTAGAAAATTGTTCCAGGACCGTAAGTTCAGGATAGCACTATCTTTAGCTATAAATCGCGATGAGATTAATCAGGTTGTCTTTTTAGGGTTAGGGACACCTATGCAGGCTTCCCTTTCTAAGAGGGATCCGTACTATAGTCCTGAATGGGCAAAGGCTTATGCCGAATATAATCCAAAAGAAGCCAATAAGCTTTTAGATACTTTGGGTCTTACTAAAAGAGATAAGGATGGGTTTAGATTATTCCCGGATGGAAGCCCCCTAAATCTTACTATAGAAGTCGCCCCTATATTTTCTGACTGGGTCACAGTGTGTGAGATGGTTGCAAATTATTGGGGTAAAGTAGGAATAAAGACTGCTATAAAGGTATTACAGGATACCCTCTACTATACACGTGCTCGAGCAGGAGAACCAGATATAGTGGCATTCCCATTTGACAACACTGCTGCCTGGGGGATACTAGTCTTTCCCGATCATGTAATAGGAACCCATGGTGCTGTGCCATGGATACCTGAGTATGCTAGATGGTACCTGTCTGGAGGGAAAAGTGGAGAAGAGCCTCCAGGAGATATAAAGAGAATCTATCAACTCTGGGATAGGGCAGTATCCAGTACTAGTGAAAAAGAGAGGGCTTCGGCAATAAAGGGCATTATCGATATTCATAAAAGGAATATCTATCTGATCGGTACTGTAGGAGATTATCCCCTACTATGTATAGCCAAGAACAATCTAAGAAATGTACCTGAAGGTGTAGATCAGTGGCCATGCTTAGGGTTCCCCGAACAGTTCTTCTTTAAGTAAAAAAGTATTAGAGGAGAGGGATACCTCCTCTCCTCTATAGGCATAAGGAGGCTTCTTTATGATCAGAAATATTATACTTATTATCTGCGATACTCTTAGACAGGACTACTGCGGATGTTATGGAGGATATGCTCATACTCCAAATGTAGATATGGTAGCAAGAGAAGGAGTTATGTTTACACATTTTCTTCCAGCAAGTTTCCCTACAGGTCCCTTTCGTAAAGACATCCTTACAGGGAGATTTACATTTACCTATCATGCCTGGAGAGGTGGATGGCAGGAAAAAGACTATCTAATCACTGATGCATTTAATAAAGCAGGCTTTACAACAGCTCTTATTGGTGATACTATGACAGTGGGTTCATTCGATTCACACTTCCAATATGTGGATTTTATTAGAGGTCAAGGACCTGTAGCGTTATATTCAGTAGATTTCAAGTTGCCTCTTCCTGCAGATGAGAATAAGCTTCGTACCCCCAGGGAAAGACTTCAGGCTCTAATGGAGCAATGGGTAAGATGGAGAGGAGAAGAAGATAGATTTGCCCCTCGAGTATTTAAAAGAGCTCACCAGTGGCTTGAGAACTTTGGAAGAAAGGCTAAAAGATTCTTCCTTATGATAGATTCATTTGATCCACATGAGCCATGGAATCCGCCTCGATACTATATAGACCAGTACGATCCCAACTACGAAGGAGATGAACTTTTTGAGCCTGCATATGCTCCAAGCGGTTATGCCTCTGAAAAGGAGATACAGCATATGAGAGCAATGTATGCAGGAGAGGTAACAATGGTTGACAGATGGTTCGGGTTTTTTCTTGAAGGAGTTAAGTATATGGGGCTATGGGATGATACTGCTATTATCCTTACTACTGACCATGGGTTTTATCATGGTGAACATGGATTAATAGGTAAGGTAGAGTTAGATAGAGATGGAACAATTATAAGACGATGGCCTCTTTACGATACAATAGCTAGGATACCTTTGATAATTAGAATTCCAGGAGGTCCTAGTGGTGAAAGGTACAGTGTGTTGTGTCAGACACCAGATTTAACGGCAACAATTTATGATCTAGCAGGAATTGAAATTCCTAATACTTGTCAGGGTAAGTCTCTAATTCCAGTTATTAGTGGAAAAGCTGATGAAATTCGAGATATTACTATCACAAGTCATACATATGTGACTGATAAAGAGTGTCGTTGTCCAAGTTCTATTCGTACCGAAGATTGGCTCTATATTTATGGAGGTGATGAATGGCAATATGAGCTTTATAATTTAAAAGAAGACCCGGGACAGGAGAATAATATCCTCCAAAAGAATCAAGACATAGCTGAAGAGTTACATAAAAGATATATCAGCTGGCTGAAAGAGGTAGGTTGTCCAGAGGTAAGTATAGATTTGAGATCTAAATTTAATGATAAACCTAGAGAGAGTTTACCATATGCTAAATTAATTTAAAAAGGAGGTTGAGTAAAGTGAAGTTGGTAAAGTTATTGGTTTTAGGATTAATTAGTATTAGTTTGGTTTTAAGTTCAGTTTCTCTTGCCCTTAGTAAAGAGATAAGCTATCCAAAGCAGTATAACAGTCCTGCTGAGTATCAGAAGATTACTGGTAAAAGAATTGCTAAGTTCAGTGAAGCTCCTATGTTGGCAGAGCTAGTAAAACAGGGAAAGTTACCACCAGTTACAAAAAGATTACCCGGTGAACCTTTAGTCATAGAACCTACAGAAGAGATTGGACAGTATGGCGGAACTGTAAGAATAATCCATACAAATCCTCAAAACTTTGAAGATGGGGTAAATATAATGGGTAAGGAATCCATATTAACCTTTGATCCTAAAGATGGAGCAACGATACTGCCAAATCTGGCAAAATCTTGGATATTCTCTAAGGACGGTAAAACACTGATATTAGAGCTTAGAAAGGGTATAAAGTGGTCTGATGGACAGCCATTCACCGCTGACGATATAGAATTCTGGTGGAAGGACGTAATACTTAATGACGAGTTGACACCAGCCAAGCCAAAGGTATGGTCCCCTGGTGGAAAATTGATGAGGCTAGAAAAGATAGGTCCTTATAGTGTCAGACTTCAGTTTGCAATATCTTACCCTGCTTCTCTAATTCAGATGGCAGCATGGGCTACAGAAGGCGGTTTCTACCTACCCAAGCATTACCTGAAGCAATTTCATATCAAGTATAACCCTCAGGCTAATGAATTGGCAAAGAAGGAAGGTTTTGATTCTTGGGTGAGGTTATTCCAGTCAAAATCAGCGATAGGATACTTTGATGGGATTCAGAATCCTGAGGCTCCAGTTATAAGAGCCTACAGGATAGTAAGTAGAACCCCAGAAGTAACAATCCTAGAAAGAAATCCCTACTACTGGAAGATAGATACAGCAGGTAATCAGTTACCATATATAGATAGGGTTAGGTTAACTTTAGTGACAAATGTTGAGGTATATACAGCGAAGGTTGTAAGTGGAGAGGTTGATCTTGCTCAGTGGAATACTACCCTAGATAACTACACGCTTTATAAGGAAAATGAAAAAAGAGGAGACTATCGTGTAATAAACTATCAAACTGCCTGGCCCTCTATGGCTGAGATATTCTTGAATCTCAACCATAAAGATCCTGTAATGCGTAAGATATTCAACGACCTCAGATTCAGGAAAGCGCTGTCTCTAGCAATAAATAGAGAAGAGATCAATCAGATGGTATTTCATGGTATGGCTGAGCCATTACAGACCGTTATACTACCTAGAGGTGGAAGATTCTGGGATGAAAGACTGGCTAAACTTTATACCGAGTATGACCCCAAAGAGGCTAATAGACTTTTAGATGAGATGGGTCTCGATAAGAGGGATAAAGATGGCTTTAGATTAAGGCCAGATGGGAAACCTTTACAGATCACTATCGACTACTGGCCAGGAGAAGGTGGTCCTGCAAAGATATCTATAGTCGAACTTGTACAGAACTACTGGAGCAAGGTTGGGGTAAAGACTACATCAAGACAGCTTGAAAGAAGCCTGCTTCAGACAAGAAGACAGGCAGGAGATATAGATGCTACCATATGGCATACTGGGCAATGTTCTGATCCATTATGGATACTGAATCCATGGCATTTTGTACCAAACTCTTGGGAATTTTCTACTGGTCCAATGTGGGCATTATGGTATACTACATGGGGTAAATCAGGAGAGGAACCTCCAGAAGAGGTTAAGAGGGCTCTCAAACTCTGGGAGACTGTACAGACATCTTTAGATGAGAAAAAGCAGATAGAAGCTGGAAAAGAGATGTTGAGACTTTTTGTAGAAAATCTCTGGGGTATTGGCACTGTGGGATTGCAGCCTTGGCCAGTAATAGCTAAGAATAATCTCAGAAATATACCTGAGGGTGGATTGCTTGCCTGGGACTGGGTTTATCTTGCCAGGTATCGACCAGAACAGTTCTTCCTGAAACAGAAGTAAGAAGGTCAATTAGAGGGGGATAGAGGGAAGTAAATGGCTCTTCTATTCCCCTCTATATTATCTAAGAAAGGAGGAAGTATCGATGAATGTTATACTGATAATTTCAGATACCCTTAGAAGAGATTTTCTCGGTTGCTATGGGAATAACTGGGTCCATACAGAAAATATAGACAGGTTTGCCAAGGATGCTATTATCTTTGATAATGCCTATGCCGGGTCTTTCCCCACTGTTCCTAATAGATTGGATGTCTTTACGGGAAAGTTTACATTTACCTATAGGGATTGGGCACCACTGCCTCAGAATGAAGTAGTGCTGGCTGAAGTCTTAAACAAAGCAGGATATATGACTATGATGATAGCGGATACTCCTCACATATTGAAAGACGGCTATAACTTCCAGAGAGGATTTTATGGTTGGGAATGGATAAGAGGTCAGGAAAACGACAGATTCAATACAGACCCTATAGATATAAAGTTCCCCTGCGATCCTAAAAAGTTAAGAAATCCTTACCAAACAGTAGTTCATTATCTGAGAAATACTTACTGGAGAAGATATGAATCGGACTATTTTGTAGCTCAGACTATGGAGACTGCAATAAAGTGGCTTGAGAGAAATTATAGACACGAGAGATTCTTCTTATATGTGGATACTTTTGATCCCCATGAACCATGGGACCCTCCGAGATGGTATGTGGATATGTATGATCCGGGTTACGAGGGAGAGGAGATTATATACCCAAGGTATGGACCTGCAGATTATCTCACCAAAGAAGAACTCAGGCATATGCGAGCTCTATATGCAGGAGAGGTTACTATGGTGGATAGATGGGTTGGGAGATTATTGGCTAAGATAGAAGATCTGGGATTATTCGATAATACCGCCATAATATTTACCACAGATCATGGATTTTATCACGGAGAGCATAACCTCACTGGAAAGAGCATTATACT
>CAZZLK010000054.1:0-14520 GCA_964655195.1 uncultured bacterium | reverse complement strand
GGCAGTAAGAGTATATCAGTGGTCAGATGGAAGTTACTTGGAAGATCAGGATATGTGGTGGTTAAGTGGAATATTCAGGGATGTCTATCTCATAATAAGACCCGAGGTATATATAAGAGATTTCTTTATAATTACAGACCTGGATGAGAGATACGAGTCAGGGGTTTTAAGGGTCAAATTAGACTTGGTAAATACAGGGGAAGAAAATATAAGTGATCACAGGGTTTCATTTATGTTTCTAGATAACGATTTAAAAACCATAAAAGATAAAAATCTGGCATTCTCTCTGGCTCCTCTAGAAGAAAAGCACATAGAGATAGAATTTCCTGTGGAAAATCCGAGGAAGTGGTCTGCAGAAGATCCATATCTTTATAATCTTGTTATTATTCTAAAGAATGAAGAAGGAGAGATTCTGGAAGTAGTCCCTAATAAGGTAGGATTCAGAAAGGTAGAATTGAAGGGTGGGAACTTCCTAGTAAATGGGGTTCCAATAAAATTAAAGGGAGTAAATAGACATGAGCATCATCCCGATTTTGGAAGAGCAGTTCCAATAGAATGGGCTGAACAGAGTATAATCCTTATGAAGAGACACAATATAAACACAGTTCGTACATCTCACTATCCCGATGACCCAAGATTTTACGACCTATGCGATAAATATGGGATCTACGTTATAGATGAGACAGATTTGGAGTGTCATGGATTTGCATTTACTGGGGATATAAACCGCATCAGCAATGACCCTGAGTGGCAGTCTGCATATATAGACAGGATAGAAAGGACTGTCCACAGAGATAAGAATCACCCATGTGTGATCTTCTGGTCCTTAGGTAACGAGTCAGGTTTCGGTATAAATCACGAGGCAATGGCAGATTGGTGCCGCAGGAATGATCCGACAAGACTTATCCATTATGAGAGAGATACCTCTGCCAAGGTGGCTGATGTTGTAAGCACTATGTATACGCCAGTTGAAAAGCTGGAAGAACTTGGAAAGTTGGAGGATATGGAGAAACCCCATATACTCTGCGAGTATGCCCACGCTATGGGTAACGGGCCTGGAAATCTAAAAGAATACTGGGAGGTATTCTATAAATACAGAAGGCTTCAGGGGGGTTGTATATGGGAATGGATGGACCATGGAATAAGGAAAAGGACACCGGATGGGAAGGAGTACTTTGCCTACGGAGGAGACTTCGGAGATGAGCCAAATGATGGAAACTTTGTGATAGATGGACTGGTCTTTCCTGACCACACCCCAAGCCCAGGTTTGATTGAGTATAAAAAGATAATAGAGCCTGTAAGGGTAGAGGAGATAGATCTTAAAAAGGGAGAGGTAAAGATAACAAATCTCTACGATTTTATTTCACTCGATCATCTTACTATGTCCTGGAATGTGGTAGTAGACGGAAAACCGGTAGAAGGTGGAGAGATATCTATAAAGGGTATACCAGCCAAGGCAAGCAAGGTAATAAATATACCATACACACTTCCAGAGAATGCTGAACCTGATACTGACTATTGGTTGAACATATACTTTACCCTATCAAAAGATACCTTATGGGCAGAAAGAGGACACGTAGTGGCATGGGCACAGTTTAGACTACCTGTTGAGTCTAGAAAACCAGTAAAAGTGTTAAGTGTTGACTCAATGCCTGAGCTAACCTGTAAGGATTCAGGCAATACCATAGAGATTAATGGCTTAGATTTTTCTCTGATATTTAACAGAGTAAGGGGTACTATCGATAGAATTCTGTATAATGGCATAGATCTGATAAAGATAGGACCAAGACTGAATCTCTGGAGAGCACCGATAGATAATGACAAATACGTAATAGAAAACTGGAAGAGGAAATTTGTACACCTATTAAATCATAGAATCGAGGAAGTAAATACAGAGATAAAGGGAAAGGGCTTGATAGAGATAAAGGTCCTATCCTGTATAGCCCCTCCCGTTGTGAACTGGAAGATAGATACAGAATATACATATCTGATCTATGGGAGTGGAGACATCATAATAAGTGTAAAAGGTAAGCCTCAGGGAGACCTTCCTATGGTATTCCCCAGAATCGGATTAAAAATGGGACTTAATAATGAGTTGGAACAGGTTATGTGGTATGGAAGAGGTCCTGGAGAATCCTATGTGGATAGTAAAGAGGCTAATCCATTTGGCATCTACAGAAAGAGTGTAGATGAATTATATACTCCTTATGTAAGACCACAGGAAAATGGTAACAGGACTGATGTAAGATGGGTGTCTCTAACGGATAAAAAAGGGATAGGGCTACTCTTTGTAGGGATGCCAACTATAAACTTTAGTGCCCATAGATTCGAACCAGAAGACTTTGAAAAGGCTAGACATACATCTGAACTAATACCCAGAGATTATATAGTGCTGAATATAGATTACAAACATAATGGTCTTGGTAGTGCAAGCTGTGGACCAGCTCCACTGGAAAAGTACCTCTTATATCCACAGGATTTTGAATTCTCAGTAAGAGTAAAACCTTTTAATAACTCTTTAACCACACCAATCCATCTTAGTAAATATGTGTTATAATTATGGAAAATTTAAATAAAACTGGAGGTGTCTTGTGCGAAGGGCTAAAAAGAAGCTAAGAGTAGGAATTATTGGAGTAGGAGGTATATCTAGAGTCCACCTTGAGGGCTATGCAAAACTCCCGGACCTAGCAGAAGTTGTGGCATTCTGCGACATTATTCCTGAGAGAGCAAAGAAGGGAGCAGAAATGTATGGAGCCCCGGGAGCAAAGGTATTTACTGATTATAGAGACCTTCTAGCATTGAAGGATCTGGATGCAGTTGATATCTGTACCCCCAATAAGTTACACGCACCTATGACGATAGACGCATTAAAGGCAGGAAAACATGTCTTCTGCGAAAAGCCTATGGCAATAACATCGGAAGAGGCAGACGCAATGGTAAAGACCGCTAAAGAGATGGGACTTAAGTTAAGCGTAGGATATCAATCCAGATACTCAGATGATGCTCAACTTCTAAAGAGGATGATATCCGAAGGTGAATTGGGAAAGATATACTATGCTGAAGCCCTTGCCCTTAGAAGAAGAGGGGTACCGACCTGGGGAGTCTTCCTATCAAAAGAGATGCAGGGAGGAGGACCACTTATAGATATAGGGACTCACTCATTAGATCTAACCCTGTGGCTTATGGGAGATTACTCTAAACCTGTATCTGTCTTGGGTTCTTCGTACAAAGAATTAGCCCCCTTAGGCGGATATAATGCCTGGGGTCCCTGGGACCCGAAGTCCTACGAGGTCGAAGACTCCGCCTTTGGCTTTGTAAAGCTAGAAAGTGGAGCCACAGTAGTAGTTAAGGCCTCCTGGGCATTAAATATAGAAAAGGATGATCACGGCTCTATACTCTGCGGGACAAAGGGAGGAGCTAGATTTGTAAATAATACCCTTACCATAAACAAAGAGGGCAACAATAGGCTTTGGGATATAAATCCTGTCCCCACTAGAAGTTCCGATTCCCTATATGATAGAGAGATAGCCTACTGGGTGGATTGCCTCATAAATAACAAGGAACCTTTAGTAAAGGCGGAAGAGGCAGCGCAGGTAACTAGGATCCTAGAGATGATATATAAATCTTCCGAGGCAGGTAAGTCGGTAGAAGTTTCCAAGAAGAAGTAGCTTTAAATTTCAGGGAAGCCTTAGATATCTAAGGCTTCCCTGAAAGGGATTCTTTCCTTATTTATATGAATAATAGATAAAAAGAGAGGGCTATTTTGATCTATAGAGTAATACCGCTAAGAAGAGTAAAGATATCTATAATTGATATTGGAATAATCTTTTTCCTTTTTGCCTTTATATATGGTATTGTAAGTACAGCTAAAGAGTGGGGAGAGGTCCCCACATATACTCTTAATATATCTCTATCTCCTAGAAACCTTCCGATCTATGCATGGTATTCTATTCTGAGGCAGTTTCTAGCCTACATAATCTCTTTAATATTCTCCGTATCTTATGGTTATATAGCCAGCCATAACAAGACACTTGAACCTTTTATGATAGCTCTTCTGGACGTCTTACAGTCTGTACCTGTCCTGTCTTTTATGCCCGGAGTCATCTTAGGGTTAATAGCTCTATTCCCCTATGGTAGAATTGGAGTAGAACTTGGTAGCATAATACTTATATTCACTGGGCAGGTATGGAATATGGCTTTTAGTGTGTATGGCTCTATGAGTTCCTTACCAAGAGACCTCAGAGAGGCTGCAGAGATCTTCAATCTTACTTCATTTCAGAGATTTTTATATGTAGAATTTCCATACTCAATAATAGGACTTGTATGGAACAGTATGATGTCTGTAGCAGGTGGATGGTTTTTCCTAATGGCTTGTGAAATGTTTACCCTTGGAGAAAGAGACTTTAGACTCCCCGGGTTAGGTTCATACCTTCAGTTAGCAGCTATAAATGGAGACATCAGAGCTATTCTCTTTGGTCTGGGGACTATGATAGCGATAATAATCCTGATTGATCAGCTAGTATGGAGGCCCTTAATAGCCTGGGCTCAAAAGTTCAAAGTAGAATTGACCACTGGTAATATTGTCCCAACATCAGCCGTATTAACAGTATTGCAGAGGTCTACAATTTTAACAAGGATCACCCAATGGATAGACGAGTTTATAGAGAGGATAACATCCAGGTTTTCAAAAAGAGAGAGTATTGAGAAGAAGATTAACCCTTTCCCCGTATTAAGGATCATTCTGATTGGGTTATTACTGATCATAATGGGATACGCCTCTGTAAGGCTAATATTTCTCATATCCAGAGTACCGTTATTTATGTGGGGAGAGATCATAGTAAGTGACTTACTCACCCTTTTAAGGGTTACTATCGCCGTAGTCCTCTCTATAGCATGGACACTTCCTTTAGGGGTATATATAGGTATGAATCCCAGGATTTCTCTGGTAATGCAGCCAATAGTACAGATATTAGCTTCTATACCTGCCACAGCGGTATTTCCAATCATACTTATGTGGTTGATAAATCTAAAAGGAGGATTGTCTATAGCCTCTATACTACTTATGCTTTTAGGAACACAGTGGTATATATTATTCAACGTAATAGCAGGAGCTATGTCTATACCTTCGGATCTGAAAGAAGCAGCAGAGGTCTTTCAACTAAAAGGATTAGAAAGGTGGAGGAGACTGATTATACCTGCAGTTCTTCCCTACCTAGTTACAGGGGCTATAACTGCTACCGGTGGCGCATGGAACGCTTCTATAGTATCTGAATATGTACACTTCAGAGGTAGTACTCTAATGGTTAGAGGACTGGGAGCATTAATAAGTAACTCTGCTGATAGAGGGGACCTCAGTGTTTTAGCAGCAAGTACCATAATGATGATTGTGACCGTTACATTAATAAATAGATTCTTCTGGAGAAGATTATACTGGCTAGCTGAAGAGCATTACTCTTTGTGATATAATAAGGCTATGGCTATTATAGAGACAAAAAATTTGACTATAATTTTTGATATGCCAAACAATACTAGGATAACTGTTGTGGAGGATATAAATCTCTCCCTTGAAGAAGGGGAGTTTGTAGCTATCCTGGGTCCATCTGGAGCGGGTAAATCCACCATAGTCAGGGCGATAGCTGGTCTTATAAAACCAACCCATGGAGAAGTCCTGTATAGAGGTAAACTGGTAGAGGGTGTAAATCCTGGAGTCTCTATGGTATTTCAGACAGCAGCACTGTTCCCATGGTTAACAGTCTTAGAGAATGTAGAAATTGGACTCAAGGCTAAAGGTGTTCCCCCGCAAGAACGCAGAGAAAGGGCTCTTAAGATGATAGACCTGATCGGTCTAGATGGATTTGAAAGCGCTTATCCCAAGGAACTCTCAGGAGGGATGAGGCAAAGAGTTGGATTTGCTAGGGCTCTGGTGGTGGAACCAGAAGTGCTTCTTATGGATGAGCCTTTTTCTGGCTTGGATGTACTTACTGCAGAAAACCTCCGTAATGACCTACTGGAACTCTGGATCGAAAAGAGGATTCCAACCAAGACTATCCTTCTTATAACCCACAGCATTGAAGAGGCTGTATATCTGGCAGATAGGGTTATAGTGCTGGATAAGAATCCGGGAAGAATAAAGCAGGAGATATACATAAACATACCCCACTGGAGAGACAGAGAGTCAGAAGAATTTATAAGGCTGGTAGACCGCATCTACAGTATTATGATGGGTAAACCTGTAACTGCTAAACCCCCTAAAACGGAGAGATATGGGCCTCCTCTCCCTCATGTAACAGTAGGAGCCATCGCTGGTTTTGTGGAGCTTGTCGCTGAATTAGAGAGAAAAGAAGATATATATAAGATAGCGGAGGACCTAAATATGGACCTGGCAGACATACAGCCTGTTATAGAGGCAGCAGAACTATTGAAATTTATAGACACCACCGGTGGAGATATATCTGTTACGGAACTAGGGAAGGCCTTTGCGGAAGCAGACGTACTGGAAAAGAAAGAGATATTCAGGAAACAACTACTCGCTAATGTTTCTTTTATTCAACAGATAGTTCAGGTATTACAGAATAAATCCAATCACAGAATGCCTGTAGAGTTCTTTATAGAGTTATTGGAGACAAAATTTAGCACAAGTGAGGCTCAGGCTCAGATGGAGATAGCCATAGATTGGGGAAGGTATGCAGAACTATTTGCCTACGACGAAGACAGTAAAGAGGTATACCTAGAAGAGGAAGTTCTAGAGACTGAGAAGATAGTAGACTAGACGCCAGTACTATGAACTTTATAGATGAGTTAAATCCACAACAGAGAGAAGCAGTCTTATATACCGAAGCTCCACTTCTGGTCCTTGCTGGGGCTGGGAGTGGAAAGACCAGAGTTATAACTTACAAGATTGCCTATCTGATTAAAGAACTGGATATACCAGAGGATAACATACTGGGAGTAACCTTTACCAACAAAGCAGCAGGAGAGATGAAAGCCAGAGTGGCAAAACTATTGAATAAAGAGGCAAGCGATGTCTGGCTGGGGACATTTCACTCTACTGCGGTAAAGATACTAAGAAGGTATGGTCCGTATATAGGAATAAACAACAACTTCTCCATACTTGATGAGGATGATCAGACTTCACTTATGAAGGAAGTAATTACAGAGCTGGACCTGGACATAAAAAGGTACCCTCCCGGAGCTTTTATAGAAAGGATAAGCAGGGCAAAAGAGAGTCTTATAGATCCAGTGACCTATGGTGAGTTTGTAGAAAGCTACTATGAGAGTATTGTGGCTAAGGTTTATCAGAAATACCAGGAAAAATTGATGCAGAATCAGGCATTGGACTTTGATGACCTTCTTATGTATCTGGTGAAACTTTTCAGAGAAAATGAGAAGATCCTATCTTACTATCAGAATAAATTCAGATATATACTTGTTGATGAGTATCAGGACACTAACTATGCACAGTATGTGATAGTGTTTCTACTAGCCCAGGCACATCGAAGGATTACGGTTGTAGGAGACGATGATCAGGCTATATATAGCTGGCGAGGAGCCGATATAAGAAATATCCTAGAATTTGAAAAGGATTTTCCGGGGGCAAAGGTTATCCGTCTGGAGCAGAACTACAGGTCAACCAAAAATATACTGGATGCAGCAAACAGAGTAATAGCTCACAACAAATTCAGAAAGGGTAAAAATCTCTGGACGAACAATGAGACTGGAAATAAGATAAAACTCTACATAGCAAAGGACGAGATAGCAGAGGCAAACTTTGTGGCAAGAGAGATCATCCTTCTACAAAAAAGGGAGGGATTAAACTTTGGAGATTTCGCTGTATTCTACAGGACCCATGCCCAATCCAGAGCCTTAGAAGAGGCTATGATAAAGAATGGAATACCATACAGGATTATCGGTGGGATAAAATTCTATCAGAGAAAGGAAATAAAAGACACCCTTGCATATCTAAGATTTCTCTTGAATCAGTATGATGGGATAAGTCTAAAAAGGATAATAAATACACCAAGAAGAGGGATAGGAGACGCTACTCTTTCTAAGATTATAGAATATGCAAATATAAATGGCATAAGTTATCTGGATTCAATGAAACATCTGATTGAGAGAGGGGAATTAGGGAAGAAGGTAAATAAAGAGGTCGAGAGATTTGTAAACCTGATAGAAGACCTGATAGCTTTCTCTAAATTACACTCTATAGAAGACCTTATCATAGAGGTGCTAGATAGAACAGGATATATAAAAGAATTGGCAGAACTACAGACCGCTACAGCCCAGATGAGAATAGAAAACGTAGAGGAATTGATCTCGGTGGCAAAGGAGTTCTCAAAACAATCAGAGGATGCAAATCTGGAAAGTTTCTTAAACTATATATCTCTAATGTCAGATATAGACACCCTAGAAGAAGAGAACTCCTCTGTAGTGCTTATGACACTCCACAGCGCTAAGGGTTTGGAATTTCCAGTTGTAT
This sequence comes from uncultured bacterium, assembly GCA_964655195.1. GTDB lineage: Bacteria > DUMJ01 > DUMJ01 > DUMJ01 > DUMJ01 > DUMJ01. Next base: position 6,041 of record CAZZLK010000054.1, on the reverse strand, counting down.
TTATGACCGGGATGGAGGAAGGGGTATTCCCTCATAGTCTCTCTATGGGGGAGAGAGAAGAGCTCGAAGAAGAGAGAAGGCTCTGTTATGTTGGAATGACCAGGGCAAAGAAATATCTATATCTTACCTCTGCAGAGATAAGGACACTCTATGGTCATACTAATAGTAACGAACTCTCTAGATTTGTAAAGGAGATCCCTGAAGAGTATATAGAACCAGTTACAAAGGTAGAAGTTACATTTGAAAGGGGAGAAAGGGTCTGGCATTCCAGATGGGGTGAAGGTATTGTTCAAGAAGTTCGCCCATTAGAAGACGGGGAGACAGAATTAGTAGTTGTATTTAACGAGATCGGTAAAAAACACCTCCTGGCAAAATATGCAGGATTAGAAAAGCTTTAAATCTATACTCTTACTAGTTCTATCGCCTTTCTTGGACAGACCTCCACACAAAGTCCACAACCTATACAGTTTTCGTTTATATAAAACTTTCGATCATTATGTCTTTCAACAGCTGAAGAATAACAGACCTTATAACAGGTCTCACACTGATTGCATTTTTCTTGATTTATATAGGCTACATAGAGTTTTCTTCTATCGACTTCCCTATAGGATAGAATTTTTCCTACGATCTTACCCCTTATATCATCCAGAGATGTATATCCCTTCTCTTGGAGGAATTCAACTATCTCCCTGTTAATCTTTTCTATCACCTCATAACCCTTAAGAATGACCACTGTACATATCTGAACAGATGTTGCCCCAGCAAATATGCATTTAATAGCATCTTTTCCATCAGTAACCCCACCGCTAGCAGAGATTGGAATATGCAAATAGGGATACATAGCAGATATCCATCTGAGGACATAGTGAATAGCCCAGGCTCCCCCATGCCCTGCATATCCTCCGTGAAGTATAGGTCTTTCTGTATCTAGATCTATATCCAAGCCGGTGAATCTATTAAAAACTACCACGCCATTACCACCGCTCTTCTCTACCTCGTCTGCTTCTATCATCGGATTGCTTGTCTGAGGGCTCAGTTTCACGATTCTGGGGATCTTTACATCTCTGGTTGCATCCAGAGCCTTTCTTATCTCATCCTTTAGTGTTCTACCCTCCATTATATGGATACCATGAGGACAGCTTACATTTAACTCTATCCCATCAGCACCGGCAGATTCAACCAGATGAGCCATTCTATTCCACATCTCAGAAGTTATACAGTTTAAACTGGCAAAGATAGGAATTTTTACCAGACCCTTAGCCTTAGATATCTCTTCTGCGTATTCTTCCGGACCGAGTTCACTGGCTTGTTCATAGGAATACAGAGTAACAGAAGAATTACCATTATAACCTCTTCTTATCAGCTTGAATCTTGGCGTCGGAGCCTTTCTGCACACTTCTTCCTCAAAAAAGGACTTCATTACTACTGCCCCTGCCCCATAGTCCTCTGCCCTTTTGATCTGATGTGCATATCCTACTATACCAGCAGAAGAGACTATAATAGGCGTTTTAAGTTTTAGACCGGCATAGTTTACCTCGATATCTGGCAATTCAATTTTACCTCCTTTTATAGATACTTTACTTTTTCAGAGACGATATCTCTTGTCTCAATAACAACCGGAATTAATTCTTGAACTCTCTCTTCTGTCAACCTAAATGATGGGATAGAGATACTTATTGCCGATATAGCTCTACCCTTTTTATTAAGTACAGGAACCCCTATACACCTTATACCTGGTTCAAATTCTTCTCTGTCCAGGGCATACCCCTGTTCTCTGACTCTTTTCAATTCTTCAGCCAGCTCTTTCCCTGTCTTTATGGTATTTGGAGTTCTCTGGGGAAGTGTATCCTTAGATGTCCAGTTCCTTATCAATTCTTCAGGCCCAAATGCAAGCAGACACTTACCAAGTGCAGTACAATAGAGAGGAGCCCTAGCACCGATTCTTGAATACATCCTGATAGTATGTTTACTCTCAACTTTATCTATGTATACTATCTCGTCACCCTCTCTAACAGCTAGGTGTACCGTCTCGTTCGTCTTATCTGCTAACTCTTCCAGGTAAGGGTGAATTATATCTTTTATATCGAGTCGCTCTTTTATAATACTGGAAAGTTCCAGCGGTTTTAGACCAAGGAAATACTTTTCTGTCTCCTCATCCTGATCCACATAACCAAACTGCCTCAATGTACTTACCAGCCTATAAGCAGTACTCTTATGTACGCCTATAAGTCTACCGATCTCTGTAACGCCCATAGGCTTCCCTGAATGGGCTAAGATATCTATAATCTTGAGCGCCCTCTCAAGACTCTGTACATTATCTAAACCTTTATCACTATTCCTTCTTGGTCTCATAAAGACAACCCAGTTCTGTAATATAAGTCTATAAGATTATACCAGTCAGAATCCAATAAATCAAGTCGAATTTAATTCTGAGCTAGCCTCATATAACTTTCTATATATGCCATCTTTGGCGAGAAGCTCAGAGTGTGTCCCTCTCTCTACTATCTCCCCGTTCTCAATTACCAATATGTGGTTAGCCTCTTTAACAAAAGCCAATCGATGAGAGATGATGAATGTAGTTCTTCCCTGCATCAATCTAATAATTGCATCTTTTACCAGCAATTCCGATTCAGAATCCAGAGCAGATGTTGCCTCATCTAATATGAGTATCTTGGGATTATGTAAGAATGCCCTTGCAATAGCTATACGCTGTCTCTGTCCACCTGAAAGTCTTATTCCAGATTCATCTCCTATAACCGTATCATAACCTTTGGGTAACTGCATTATAAACTCATGGGCATTGGCAGACTTGGCAGCCTCTATTACCTCCTGTCTGGTAGCATATGGTGTACCGTATCTTATATTCTCCAGGACAGTATCAGAAAATAGTATGATATCTTGAGGAACTATACTCATCTGTTGTCTGAGAGACTGGAGCTTAAACTCCCTTATATCAATCTTATCTATCAGGATAGAACCTTCCTGCGGGTCGTAGAATCTCATAAGTAGATTCACTATCGTCGTCTTACCAGCACCACTTCTACCCACTAAAGCCACTATCTCCCCCGGATTTACATGAAATGAAACATTTTTTATTACAGGGGCATCATTACTGTACCCAAATGTTACATTCCTAAATTCTATCTCACCTTTTATAGAATTTACAGCAATAGCATTTGGTTTTTCTTTAATCAAAGGTTCTACCTTAAAGAGTTCAAATATCCTTCCTATAGCTCCTGCACTTTGACTTATCGTATTAAAGCTACGAGATATAGAATAAATAGGGTCTACCATCATAAGAAGGGCAGTAAAGAACGCCATAAGGCTACCTGGAGTCATACTCTTATTCAGCACCTGAAGACCACCAAACCAGAGGATCCCCAAGAGACCTATAGTTTGAAGTAAAGTGATAATTGGCGTTTGAGTCGCTATAATCTTGGCACTTTTCAGAGAGGCTTCTAAACTCTCTCTACTTACTTTCTGGAATTTGAATATTTCCGATTCTTCCATACCAAATGATTTTATCAAATGGACCCCACTTATCCTCTCTTCTAGAAGTTTTATCAGTTCAGCAAATCTCTGCTGAACCTGACGGGTAACTCTTACCATCTGATTCCCCAGATACGATACTACAGAAGCTATAAATGGAAGTATAGCCAGAGTAAAGATGGTGAGCTTCCAGTTGAGATATACCATATAACCCAGAGCACCAAGAAGCATAAGACTACTCAGAGGTATGTCTATGAGTATCGAATTGAGCGCCTGAGGTATTAGCGTTATATCATTAGATAAGCGTGATATTATCTCACCGGTGTGCCATCTCTGATAGAACTCCATAGATAGCTTTTGCAGATGAGCATAGACCCTTACCCTGAGGTCATTCATAACCCTCTGAGTTATAACCGACTGAATATATATCTGCCAGTATTGAATTATACTTTGAATGATAGTAATCCCTATTATAACGAGAATAACTGTATGCAGATTTCTTAGAGCTACATTGTAAGGCTTCTCTGTACTGAAGACTTCATCAAATATAAACTTTAATATAGGAGAAAACATCAGTCTGGCTGGAGCCACTAAGATTGTAAGTAGGAAGAGGGCAAAGACAAGAAGCTTATAAGGCTTTACATATATGTATAACTCCTTGTAAGCCTTTATCACAGGACTACTCATTATCAACCCCCTCACAAAATTTATTTAATGGACAACCTGTATGTAAAGGTCTCTTTCTGCAGTATCTTTTACCCAATTCTACTATAAGTGCATGAAATTCGTTGTACAGATATTCATCATTAGGTGTATTATCCATAACAATTTTCTGGATCTCATCATATGTTTCATTCCCCCTTATTATCCCCAATCTGGAAAATAATCGTCTTGTATAGGCATCCACAACAAAGATAGGATAGTTACCGGCATATAATATTATTGAATCCGCAGTCTCTTTACCTATACCCTTTATGCCGAGTAACTCTTCCCTGAGTTTTCTCATAGGCAGATTTAAAAATTCTTCTAAAGAATTATAATCTCTGATCTTATTCATAAGATTTACAAGCCTTTCAGTCTTCACTCTATAGTATCCAACACTCCTTATAAGTTCTGGTAACCTGGATTTATTCTCCAGTATACCCTCGACAGAGAGAACCCCTTCCCTTTTGAGATTAGCTATAGCCCTTTCCACATTCTTCCAGTTGGTATTCTGAGTAAGAACAGCTCCAACTACTATTTCGAACTTGCTCTCTGCTGGCCACCAGTCCTGCGGACCAAAAGTATTATAAAGTGTCGAATATATATCAAGAAGAAACGTACGTAGAGATAAACCTTCTGATCCTTTCCGGTAGCTTACAGTTCTCATCTATTTTACACGATTTTAATTCTTCTTGCTCTAATACTTCCTTTAAAAGACAATCGCCAGTTATCCTATCACCTAAGACCATTATAAACCTGTCACATTTTACTCTAAAACCAACTATCCTCATCTGGTTATAGTCACCTTCTTTAAGAATCTCGGATGATCTGGATCTAGCCCTTTCTCTAAAGCCAGTTTATTGGCAAATACCTGAAATACAGGTGTAAAGAGTAAAGGGCTTAATACCTCATCTATATTATAGGGTATTTTAAAGATATTCTCTTTGCCATCTAAAGCTTCAAAACCAAATATAAATATATCCTTAGTCTTCTCTTTAATGGTTTCTATTACTTCTGCAAGATGTGTATAACTAGGCCCTGCAGGGAGAAAGACAAATACAGGTAATTGATTCGAGATCAAAGCTAGGGGACCATGCAAAAAGTCTGCAGAACTGAACGCCTCAGCAAAGATGTATGATGTCTCTTTGAGTTTTAAAGAAAACTCTATTGCTGTTGGATAGTTAAATCCTCTTCCAATAGAGATGCATCTGTCCATAAAGTGGAACCTTGTTACATCTATCTTAAAAGCTTCTTCTATAATCCTCTCTACATATATAGGCATATCCTTCAATGACCCTAGTATATCCTCTCTTTCAGCTATAATCGAAGAGAAAAGATATAGATTGAAGATTTCAGCTAAATAGGTCTTGGTGGCAGGAACACTCTTTTCCTCACCAGCCAAGCACAGGATAACCTCATCAGCAAGACTTGCCAGAGGGCTATCCGGATTATTTGTTATGGCTATACACAGAGCTCCTTCCTTTTTACCCCACTCAACAACCTCGCATACATCCTCACCTCTTCCGGATTGTGAGATACCTATTACAAGTTTATCCTTCAAAGATGGTGGCCTCTTATATATCGTAAAAAGTGAAGGGGCAGAAGGTGCAGTGATATATCCAGAGATAGACTCCAGAAGATATTTCCCCAGTATTCCTGCATTATCAGAAGTACCTCTAGCAGATATATAGATACCTTCTATCTTCTTTTTATCCAAATACCTTTTAATCCTTTCCAATATTGGTATATTACTCTCTAAAATCCTAGTCAGGACACTGGGTTCCTCTCTTATCTCTTTTTCCATAATTGTAACATAACTCAAATCCCAATCACCTCTTCTTATATTTTCT
>CAZZLK010000053.1:0-4342 GCA_964655195.1 uncultured bacterium | reverse complement strand
GCCCTGGAGTATGGGACAAATGTCCTGGAGATGCACAAAGATGCTATCAAGCCAGGAGATAAGGTATTGATAGCGGATGACCTCATAGCTACAGGGGGTACCGCTATAGCATGCAAGAACCTTGTTGAGAGATTAGGGGGCAAAGTGGTAGGCTTTGCCTTTCTGGTTGAGCTTACAGAGTTTAAGGCGAGGGAGTTGTTGAAAGGATATGATGTCTATTCCCTTTTGAAATTTTAGAAGAGATCTTAGAGAAGTTTGATAGAGATGGTAGAGACTTAATACTGTCCGCTTACGAGTTTGCAGCTTATGCTCATAATGGGCAGAAGCGCAGATCAGGGGAGGAGTTTTTTGCCCATCCTTTAGAGGTAGCCAAGATACTCTCAGGTATGGATGTTGATGCTGTTACTATAGCTTCTGCGCTACTGCACGATGTCGTTGAAGATACCAGCGTATCTATAGAAGAGATATGGAGACGGTTTGGTCCAGAAATAGCTACTCTGGTAGACGGGGTAACCAAGCTCAGTAGACTCACAGGGTTAAGTGTAGAGGACCGCCAGGCAGAGAATCTTCGGAAGATGTTCCTGGCTATGGCTAAGGATGTAAGGGTTATATTCATCAAGCTTGCCGATAGACTTCATAATATGAGGACTCTCTCTTATCTACCTCCTGATAGACAAAAGGTGATCTCTAAAGAGACTCTTGATATATTTGCCCCTCTGGCGCACAGATTAGGTATGTGGAGAATAAAGTGGGAATTAGAAGACCTCAGTTTTAAATATCTAGAGCCAGAGAAGTATCGAGAGATATCAAAGCTGGTTGCCAAGACCAGGAAGGAGAGGGAGGAGTATATACAGGAGGCTATATCTATAATAAGGTCAAGTCTGGACTCTCATGGGATAAAGGCAGATATACAGGGAAGACCGAAGCATCTATACAGCATCTATATGAAGATGAAGAGGGATAATCTTACCTTCGATCAGATATACGATCTCCTCGGAATCAGGGTTATAGTGGAGTCAACGAAAGACTGTTATACTGTTCTGGGGATTGTCCATTCCTTATGGAGACCCATACCCGGGAGATTTAGAGATTATATAGCTGTTCCAAAATCCAATATGTATCAGAGCCTTCATACGACAGTTATAGGGCCCAGGGGTGAGCCGTTAGAGATACAGATCAGAACTTATGAGATGCATAGGATTGCAGAGTATGGTATAGCAGCCCACTGGAAGTATAAAGAAGGAAAAACCGATCAGGATTTTGATGTGAAGCTTTCCTGGCTCAGACAGCTGTTAGAATGGCAGAAGGATATGCAGGATGCAAAAGAGTTTGTTGAACAGGTAAAGGTGGACCTCTTTGAGGATGAGGTCTTTGTATTCACCCCTAAGGGCGATGTGGTTTCTCTTCCTAAAGGAGCCACGCCTGTTGACTTTGCCTATCGTATCCATACAGAGATTGGAAATCACTGTGTGGGGGCTAAGGTAAATGGCAGGATAGTTCCTCTGGATTATAAGCTCAATAATGGAGAGATAGTAGAAATACTCACCTCCAAGTCTGCTACTCCCAGTCTGGACTGGTTATCATTTGTAGCCACCTCTTCTGCCAGGAACAGGATAAGACAGTATTTCAAGAGGTTAAAGAGAGAGGAAAACATAGCAAGGGGTAGGGAGCTTATAGAGAAAGAATTGAGGAGGATACAGGGGGACCTCCTTGATAAGATGAAGGAACTTGATTGGGCTCCTCTTCTTGAAGCATTTGATCTGGAAGACCCTGAAGAACTCTTCTTGGCTGTGGGAAACGGAGAGATCGCTCCTTCCCAGATACAGCAGGTTCTACAGAAGAGTACAAAAGAAGAAAAGATCCTTGGCTTACCTAAAAGGGAAGAGAGTGTAGGTATATATGTTGACGGGGCAGATAATCTCCTTGTGAGGCTGGCACGTTGCTGTAGCCCTTTACCCGGGGATGAGATCATAGGTTATATATCACAGGGTAGGGGAATCACTGTCCATAGGAAAGAGTGTACAAATGTGAAGAATCTTCCTAAGGAGAAGTTGATAGCGGTACACTGGAATGCTGATAATGTCCACAAGTTTAATGCAAGGATAGACGTCTATGCAAGAGACAGGGTTGGACTGTTAAAGGATATCCTTACTGAGGTATCCAATCTTGGCAGTAACGTCTATGATGCAAGGGCAGTTGTGAAGAATGGAAGGGTAAACATCTACATAGTCCTGGATGTTCAGAATATACACCACTGTGAAGCTATCTTAAGGGCTATAAGGGGAGTAAAGGATGTTATATCTGTTGGGAGGCATACATAGTATATGAGGATAGTAATTCAACGGGTGAAGTCTGCAGAGGTTAGGGTAAATGGTAATCTGATCTCTTCTATAGGAAAGGGTTTCCTCATCCTTGTCGGTATAAGTAAAAACGATACAGAAAAGGAGGTTAAGGATATAGCAAAGAAGGTTCCATTCTTAAGGATATTTGAGGACGAAAAAGGAAAGATGAATCTGAGTATAAAGGATGTGGGTGGAGAGATACTCTCTGTCTCACAGTTTACACTTTATGCCGATACTTCCAGAGGAAGAAGACCCGGCTTCGAAATGGCAGCTCCTAGAGATGTTGCTATTGACCTGTGGGATAAGTTCAATCAATTCTTGAGGGAGGAAGGACTCACAGTAAAAGAAGGGGTTTTCGGAGAGCATATGGAGGTTTCTCTTATAAATGATGGGCCTGTAACTATAATAATGGAGGAGGGATAGTTATTAATTCTTACGAGAGAGTTTTGACTGTACTTTCAGGGAAGATCCCTGATAGAGTTCCCATATTTGAGCTCCTTATAGATAGAAAGGTTATAAGAAAGATAACGGGTAAGGAAGACTATCTGGATTTTTGTGAAAGATACCCTGTAGATATAGTATTGACAAATACACCTTCAAAGCTCTACGAGGAAAAGGTTATAGATGCAGAAAATAGGATCGTCATAAATGAATGGGGTATAAAGAGGCAGTACACAGAAGAGGAGGTCTCTATCCCTTTAGAAGGTCCTATAAAGACTCCTGAGGACCTCGATCACTTTGAGCCGCCAGACCCATTCAAGGAGAAGAGGTATGAAGAGTTAAAAGAGATAATAAGGAGGTTTAAGGGTAAAAAGTTCATTGGGATGCATCTCCATGATGCATTGAACTATCCGCTCTATCTTAGAGGTGCAGAACAGCTTTTTATAGATACAATAGAAAATCCAGAGCTCGTTCATAGACTTGTAAACATATCTATAAGTCATAATATTGCCATAGCGGAGAAAGCGATAGAGCTAGGAGCAGATTTTATTATCCTTGGAGATGATTATGGTAGCAGTAATGGGCCAATGATGTCTCCAAAGGCATTTAGAGAATTCTTCCTGCCGGGAATAAGAAAGATTGTCCAGGCGGTCAGGTCCAGAGGAGCGTTCTGTTTTAAACACTGCTGTGGCAATATAAATGCTATACTTGATGATATGGTCTCCACCGGTATATCTGCGCTGCATCCTCTGGACATAAGTGCAGGGATGGATATCTTTGAAGTAAAAAATAGATATAAAAATCTGACTGTTATGGGTGGGGTAAACTGTGGAGCTCCTTTAACTGATTATACAGTAGAAGAATTAGTCGAAGAGGTAAAAAGAGTCCTGAAAAGATTGATGCCTGGGGGCAGATATATAATCGCTTCAAGTAATTCCATTCATAGCAGGGTAAAGCCAGAAAATCTTCTTGCAATGTGGGAGACGGTAGAGAGATATGGAAGGTATGATTAATATCTATGAGGCTTCTCTGGTGGAGAAAGAGAGCTTATTCCTATGAGTATTATTATAACCAGTATCCCGAGCGGATAAGAGAGAGACTCGATATCAAGGATATCCGTTTTGTAGAAAAGGTTCTTGCCATATGCAGGGATGCTGGTGTCAGTATGACTTCAGAAGAGATATGGGAGGCACTTCTACGCCATAATAAAGATATAGATCTCGGTATGAAGGATGATGTTATAAAGTGGATAAGCCAGCTAAGAAGTTTTGTTATGGAATCAAAGGATGCCTATCCTTCTGGCTTATCAAAGTTTTTCAAGCGAAAGGACGAGTACGAGGTATAAATTTATCAGATCTTTACTGGTAGCCACCTGAGAAATCTAAGCCCAGACTTTTCCATATTCTTGTATAGTTCTTTGAAGCTTTTTATCGCCTCTTTAACTCCTACGTCTCTACCTAGCTCTTCGCTCTTATACCACTTATGCTTACTTATATAAATGTAGATATCCCCCAATGTCTTATCAGGGAAGAGTCTATCAAGTTTCTCTCTTTTTATCA
>CAZZLK010000052.1:0-9244 GCA_964655195.1 uncultured bacterium | reverse complement strand
TCATCTTCTACAGATGGAAGGTAAAAGCTTTAAGCTTACTCTGGTCTCTATGGGGAATCCTCATGCTGTAAACTTCGTGGATGATGTCTCTGTAATTCCATTAAGGGAGTTAGGGCCAAAGATAGAGAACCATCCCGATTTCCCCAACAGGACAAACGTAGAGTTCGTTCAGGTAGTCGATAGGGGACATGTTATTGTCAGGGTCTGGGAGAGAGGAGCTGGCGAGACGCTTGCCTGTGGGAGTGGTGCCTGCGCAGTGGCAGTAGCGAGTATTGTGAATAATTACACCGATAACATAGTAGAAGTTACACTCCCCGGTGGTAAACTGAATATAGAGTGGGATAGAGATAAGGGTATCTTTATGGAGGGTCCTGCTGAAGAAGTATTCAGCGGGAAACTAGACGATGAATATCTAAAATTCAGACTACGGAGGTAAAGATGATAAAGAAGGCAAAGAGGTTAGACAATATTCCACCCTATCTTTTTGCAGAGATAGATAAGAAGAAAGAAGAGGCTATAAAAAGAGGTGTAAAGGTCTTAAGCCTAGGGATAGGAGACCCGGACCTTCCGACTCCGCAACATATAGTTGATGCGCTATATGAATCAGCCAAGATTGTAAGTAACCAGAAATATCCACCATATGAAGGGACAAAGGAATTTAGAAAAGCTGTAGCAGAATGGTACGAAAAGAGATTCAACGTTACTCTGGACCCTGAAAAGGAGGTCCTTACTCTCATCGGATCCAAGGAGGGTATAGCCCATATATTCCTGGCATTTGTTGATCCAGGAGATATTACCCTCATACCTGACCCAGGATACCCGGTATATAAGATTGCAACAATCCTGGCAGGAGGAATACCTTATACATTCCCCCTGAAACCTGACAAGTATTTACCTGACTTTTCAAGTATACCTGAAGATGTAGCTCGTAAAGCAAAGATAATGTTTCTCAACTATCCAAATAATCCAACTGCAGCAGTGGCTGACCTCTCCGTATTTGAAGAGGCAGTAGAGTTTGCAAAGAAGTATGACATCATCCTCTGCCACGATAATGCCTATTCTGAGGTCACGTTCGATGGGTATATAGCCCCCAGTATCCTTGAGGTAAAAGGGGCTAAAGATATAGCGGTAGAATTTCACTCCCTATCCAAGACGTATAATATGACAGGCTGGAGGATCGGCTTTGTGGTTGGTAACAGGGACATTATTGATGGCCTTTCTATAGTAAAGACAAATGTCGATTCCGGGGTATTTATGGCTATTCAATATGCCGGAGTAGTAGCACTTAGGGGTCCACAGGACGTGGTGGAAGAGAATAAAAGGGTCATTGCCAGAAGGAGAGATATATTTATAGAAGGTTTAAAGAGACTTGGTTGGGACATAAAACCTCCGAAGGGGACTTTCTATCTATGGGTACCGATTCCAAAAGAATTCAAATCATCGATAGAATTTGCCAGTTTCCTGCTTGAAAAGACAGGGATAGTTGTTCCTCCAGGGATAGGTTATGGAGAAAATGGTGAAGGTTATTTCCGTATTGCACTTACAGTTGATGAGTCGGTGTTAAAAGAAGCGTTAGAGAGGATGGAATCTATGGGGATAAGGGGCGATTAATGGATCTGGATGGGCTCACTAGAGAAGCGGAGATAATTTGTAGCACCAGGTTAAAAGAGATACAGGAGATAACCAAGAAGAATGAGCTGAAGGTCCTCTCAGCTTTCAGGTCCAGCGGTATAGATGAATATACAGTCTCATTTATGGGAACGGGCTATGGATATAATGACAGGGGGAGAGAGGCTCTGGAAAGAGTCTTCTCCCTCTCTTTCTCAAGTGAGTCAGCCATAGTAATGCCTCAGCTTATCTCTGGAACCCATGCTATATCCAGTATTCTCTTTGCCCTTTTAAGGCCCAAAGACACGATACTCTCTATCACAGGACCCGTGTACGATACCTTAAAAAGGGTGATATCTTCACTTGGGGAATGGGACATAGGTTATCAGGAGATTCCTTTTGAGTATAGGGAGGATACAGGGTATATAACATCTAAAGTTGATAACCCTCCCAAGATTGTATTTATACAGCGCTCCTGCGGGTATAACTGGGATAGAAAGTCATTGACAATCGATGAGATAGCAAGGATAGTATCTAATATAAGAGACATATTTAGAGAAAGCATTATCCTTGTGGATAACTGTTACGGAGAATTTGTAGAGGATAGGGAACCCACCGATGTTGGAGCAGATATTATAGTTGGATCACTGATCAAAGGAGTAGGAGGCAATCTGGCCCTTACAGGTGCCTATATAGCCGGAAAGAAAGAGATAATAGACAGAATTGGAGATTTTATTACCGCTCCGGGACAGGGAAGGGATATAGGTCCCACACTTGGACTTCAGAGAGGTATACTCCAGGGTCTACTATTTGCCCCTCACTTTATAGGGGAGTCTCTAATAGGACTGACAATAGCCAGTTATGTACTAGAGAGGCTTGGATTTGAAGTACTACCAAAGTGGGATGAGCCCAGAGGTGATGGGGTGCAGAGAATCATATTAAGAGACAGAGAAAAACTTGTAAGATTTTTGCAGGAGATACAGAAGTCCTGTCCTATAAATTCTATGTATCTACCAGAACCCCAGTACCTGCCAGGATATTCTGATCCTGTGATCTTGGCTGGTGGAGGATTTGTTCAGGGGTCTACAGGAGAATTTAGTGCCGATGGTATATTGAGGCCTCCCTATGTTGCATTTGTTCAGGGGGGATATTCACATAATCAGGTCATAACTGTTATAATTGATAGTATAAGAAAGATATTATGAGGAGGGAAAATGAGAAGGGTTTTAAGTTTAATAATAGCAATTTTCCTTGTCTTTGAGTTACTTCCAGCCAGTGTTCTTAGTCAACAGGAGAAACTGACGATTGGGGTTATGGGAGTATTTCTAGAGGGGAAAGAGGATACATCTCTGAGTAGTATAGTATCACCAATATTTTCTACCAGTGATTTCTTTAAGTGGGAGAAGATTGGTAGAGATACTCCTCCATCAGTATTCTGGGGCATTGCAAGTCTTGATGTAAAATTTAAGCACGGTACGTCTAATGTAGTCGCCAGTGTCAAGCTCTCTATAAAAGATGCCAAAACAAACACAGATATGTTTATCCTGGAAACCAATGCCTTAAGTTCCCCATTTTCTGGGACAATTCTCGACTGGAAACCACTAGAAAAAGAGGCATTCCTTAATGCCATATCTACACTTTCCAAGAGGCTGGATGAGTTATGGAGGAGTAACAGTGTAGTAATATATGCGGAGGGAAATGTCTTTGAAAGTGATCTGGGAAAATCCATCGGGATAATCGAAGGGAGTGTACTGGGAGTATTTAGAGGGGATAATCTTATAGCTAAAGGTAAGGTTACAAGTGTAGGACAGAAGACGTGTAAGGTAGAAGTTATATACAGGCTTGAGAATGAACAGCCACGCCTTGGTGATATAGTGAGAATAGCCTATATACCACCATCCCCGGAGGTTTCATTTGTCAATCAAGTGACCCCGGTCTTAAACGCAATTGCAGGTATAGCCATATTGGCTGGATTTATAGCTCTGTATAACATCGCCAAGGCTAATATGGTCAACTGGATAAGGCTCAGACTTCCAGAAGATGGTGCTACTTTCAGGTCTGGAGATTCTATAACATTTCTCTGGCTCACCAATGATACCACCATAAAGAATTTCACCTTGGTAATCTCTGGAAATGTCTATACAACTTCCGATACCTCTTATACCTATACCGCCCCCTCGGTCTCTGTTGAAACCACTTACGTCTGGAAGGTGTTTGGACACAGAGAGGATGGTACCACTGTAGAAAGCGAGAGTAGAGAGTTTAAAGTAACTCCATAATGAAAAAATTTTTTCTCATATTCATTCTATCTATCTTTCTTCCCTCTATTGCATCTACTGCCACCCTCAAAGGTAATTTTGTTTATTTCTATCCAACCATCTGGGAGATAAGAAGCGTAGGGGATGCACTATGGGAGGATGAGAGATTATCTATAAAGGCAGATGGAATCATAGTAAATCTCCTCACAGGAAATGTGGTGGCATTTGGAGATGTGATAGTTCAAAGAGATAATAAGAAAGAGTACTATGATATATTCTTTACCAGAGATTTGAATCTGAATATCTATGAGATACAGCCACTTCCCTATGTAACAGCTAAAGAGATCGAGATAGACTGGAGGACTACTACAATAACATTTAAAGATCTAAGAGTCTCTCCTGAAATCACTCTCTCTGCGCTCTCTATCCCCTTTGGCCCCTACAGTTCGGGGTTAAAGTTTTCAACAGAAGAAGAAATTATATCTATAGATACAAGCGCCCCATATATCTCCATAATACTGCCATACAATGGGGGGATATTTACTGGAATATTCACTGACTTGGGTATGGAGGTTTCCTACGAAAAGGAAGACTTTTATCTACTGGGGATAAGGGGATACATAGATAGGGGGATGTCAATCTTTGGTGAGTACACTCTGTACTCTCAAGATAAATCCTTAAGTCTTACCGTTGGATATGATGAATTCCCCTATACCGTAATCAGAAAAGAGTTTCGTAATGGGATCTGGAGATATATACTGGATGGAAGGGTAGATTGGGAGAATAGACCCAGAATAAAGATCTCCTTAAACACAGAAAAATGGGATAAGATGAGCATAAAGGGAGAGATTATTATATATACTGAAAATGGAGCTATAGAGTTTAACCCATACCTGAGTTACAGGTTTGATATCTCTCAGGATCTAGGCTTGAAGGTTGGTCTTTCCAAGATAGGTTTAGATAATGTAAGTATTACATATAAACTACAACCGGCAGTCAATCTGAAGATTGGCTATGTAAATCCAGATAAATATGTAGTCGGAGTTGAATGGGGATATAGAGGGATAGAATTGATAGACTGCAATGGAGTTGTAAGTCTTATTATAAGATAGGAGGTGCAAGATGCTTTCAGCGTATCTTGATGAGAATGGTAAGCTCACATTAGGAGAAAAGGAGATACCTGAGATAGGTAATGATGAAATACTTATAAAGGTTATAGCCTGTGGTATCTGTGGAACAGATATACATGTGTTTAAAGGGGTAAATAAGGGTAAGCCAAATATAATAAGGGGCCATGAGTTCGTGGGGGAGATAGTAGAGGTAGGTAAGGATGTAAGAGATCTAAAGACTAAAGATACGGTCATAGTAGATCCAAACATACCTTGTATGAACTGTTACCAGTGTAGAAATGGAAGAATCCATCTCTGCAAAAACCTGACAGCCATAGGGGTAGACTTAGATGGTGGTTTTGCTGAGTACTGTGCGTTACCATCCAAACAGGCTTATAGATTACCGGATAATATTGAGCCGATAGTGGGTGCATTGGCAGAGCCTCTTGCCTGCGCTATTCACGGGATAGATAGGGTGAATATAAAAGAGGGGGAGGATGTCCTTATAATTGGAGGAGGAGCTTTAGGACTTATACTCACACAGCTAGCAGTAAATGGGGGGGCAGGAAGGGTATTTGTCAGTGAACCCTATAAGGAGAAAAGAGACTTAGCCTTTGGATTTGGAGCAAATAGAGTCATAGATCCAATAAACGAGGATCTTTTAGAAGTAATTAAGAAGGAGACCCGAGGTAAAGGTGTAGATGTGGTTATTGAGGCGGTTGGCTCAGGTAAAACTATACTGCAGGCTATCAATGCAGTAGGCGATGGGGGAAGAGTCCTCTTCTTTGGAGTAGCACCAGAGGATGTAAAAATAGATATCTCTCCCTTCGAGGTCTATAGAAGAGAACTGACCCTATTGGGTTCCTTTGTAAATCCGTTTACAATGGAGAGGGCGGTATCACTTATCTCCAATAGAAGGATAAATCTCTATCCGCTCATCAGTGAGATCATCCCCCTCCAGGATATTGAGAAGGGGGTAGAGATAGCTGACTCTGGGAGGGCTATAAGAGTCCTGGTAAGGCCATAGGAGCCTGGTAATGTGCTGACGACTATACTGAGAATCTTTATAGCGAGAAGATTAAAACCTTTTATCTTTGAAAAGAGGGAAGATGTATCTTTAGACTACAGGGATCATAGTATAGGTATATATGTCCATATCCCCTTCTGCAGAAAGATATGCGCCTTCTGTCCATATTATAAGGTCCTGTATGAGAAGAATCTCTCTGAGAGTTTCAGATCCGCTCTGCTTACTGAGATAGAGATTGTTGGAGATAGATACAGGAACAGAGAAGTAGACTCTGTCTATTTTGGTGGAGGAACCCCTGCCTTACTCATCGATCATCTGCCTGAGATAGTTTCCAGATTAAGGGAATTCTTTGACATCAGGGGAGACTTTGCTATCGAACTACACCCTTTAGACCTTACAGAAGAGAACCTGGAAAAGCTAAAGAGAATAGGATTTGAGATGGTAAGTATCGGGGTTCAGTCTTTCTTTAAAGATTGTCTTTACCCTTTAGGGAGAGAAGAAGATAGTGATATCAAGAATAGGCTTAGTATGTTAAAGGATTTTAGATTCAAAGCTATAGACATCGACCTGATCTTTGGAATTCCAAATCAGTCGATAGAGACATTAAGAGAAGACTTTAAGACTGCAGTAGAGCTTGGAGCAACTCAGATATCAACATACCCATTTATAGATTTTTCCTTTCTAAAAGATGTAAGAAAGCCTCTCGGCAAGAAGGAGAAGAGGGTAATGCTTGGTAGATTAACAGAGATCGCTGAAGAACTGGGTTTTGAAAGGACATCGGTATGGACATTTGCCAAGAAGGGTTCTCAGAGATACTCATCCGTTACAAGGGATAGTTTTATAGGTTTTGGCCCCTCAGCATCTTCTCTTGGGGATAATGCCTTTAAGATAAATACCTTCTCTTTAGAGACATATATAGATGCATTAAATAAGAGAAGACTACCGCCCAGTCTGGTGCTGGATTTTGATATAAGGTCAAGAGCCTCTTACTGGCTTTTCTGGAATTCGTACAATATGGATATCAATAGAGACTCCTTCTATAGACTTTTTGGAATAAATTTAGAAGAGATTTTCCCCTGGCAATTAAGGCTTGCAGAACTTCTCGGAATAATAAGGACATATGAGAGAGGTTACAGATTAACAGAGAGAGGTGCCTATTACTTTCATCTGGTTGAACAGGAGTATACCCATAAGTATATAGATAAGATCTGGAGTGTACAGAAGACAAAATCTGATCCCGACAGAATTATAATCTAATTTTCCTTAACACCAGCCATATTCCAAGAATAGTTATCCCAATAAGAATAAGATTCAGATAAAACTCAAAGGGGAATCTTTTTCTGGCAACAAAATATAAAAAAGTAATTATCTCAAGAATAAGTCCCCAGAATAAAACCAGTAAAATATGCCTATCCTTCTCCATATAAAGATAATATCATAAAAAAAGAAGATTAAAATGCTACATCAGGGATAAAATAGATTATTAATAAGAGAATTAAGAGAAACCTTATATAATCTCGATATTATTACTATTTGCAAAATGATTTTGACTTTGATATAATTTAATCGAGGAGGGTTTGGTGTATGGTCTTTATAAAAAATCTATATCTGGAGGTGTTTTTATGAGAAAGTTTTTATCGGTTCTGATAATTTGCTTAATGGTGTTGGGAGTCTCTTTTTCAGGAGTTTTTGCACAGGTTAGTATACCTAGAGAAGATACTATCTATTGTATAGGTGCTATCTGGGGACCTCCTACCACCTGGAACCTGTATGCTCCTCAGAGTACTTGGGGTACAGAACATTTCCTATATATGCCGTTATTTTTCTACAGCAATGCTAAGGATGCATGGCTTCCTGGCATAGGGGAGAGCTATAAGGTTATAAATAAGACTACTCTTCAGGTAAAGATTAGAGATGCTGCAAAGTGGAGTGATGGAAAGCCCATTACCGCAGAAGATGTGGAGTTCACCTTCAATACAACAAAGAAATTTGGTTTTGGTCCTGGCGCTGGCTGGTATGATTATATAGCCAGTGTAAAGGCAGTAAGTGAAAAGGTCGTAGAATTTAAGATAAGAACAGATAAGATTAACTACTATTCTTTTATGGGTTATTCTCTGGGAACAAGGGTTCTTCCCAAACATATCTATGAAGATCTGGAAAAGAAGGGACAGAGTATAAGAGACTGGGCAAATGATGACCCGGCAAAGCAGGTAGTATCTGGACCTTATAAACTCTTCTTCCAAGATCCAAACAATGTTATATATGAGAGGCTAGATAACTGGTGGGGTAAAGACATATTTGGCTTACCTAAGCCCAGATATATAGCGCATATAATCTACAAAGATAATGCTAGTGCTAATCTTGCATTCGAAAAAGGGGATAGTGATTGGGCAGGTACATTTATTCCAGAGGTATATGCATTGTGGGAAAAGAAGGGACTTCCAATCAGGACATGGTTTAAGTCAAAGCCTTACTATATGCCTGACGGAATAGTATTTCTGTATATAAGCTATCAGAACCCAGTACTTAAAGATCCGAACATAAGAAAGGCTATAGCCTATGCAGTACCATATGCAGATATGTTGGAAAAGGCTTACTTTAATTATAGTTCTCAGGCGCATCCTTCTATGGTGATAGATATATTCGATGTCTATAAACAGTGGATAGATTATTCATGGGCAAGAACTGTATGGAAGTCAGAGGATGGTAAGATAAAGACAGACCTAACTATCGCAAACAAAATATTGGATAGCGCAGGATATAAAAGAGGTAAGGATGGAATAAGGGTAACTAAGGATGGAAAGAGGCTTGGGCCATATACCATCTCTGTACCTTATGGCTGGACTGACTGGATGATGATGTGTGAGATGATAGCTAAGAACCTCAGAGATGTAGGGATAGACATAAAGACAGAATTTCCAGACTACAGTGTATGGGCTGATAGAATGACAAAAGGAACATTCGACTTTATAATCTCCTGGAGTGCTGGACCTGGATATGATCATCCATGGAATGTCTACAGATTTGTACTGGATCAGAGATTATCTAAACCATTTGGAGAGGAGACCTGGGCAGGAGACTGGGTAAGGTATAATAATCCGGAAATTCCATCTATTTTGGACAAGATAGCTGCATCTCTTAAAACTACAGAAAAGAAGTCCCTCTTCTCTAAACTACAGAGAATAGTATACAGAGATCTTCCAGCGATTCCCCTGTTCTATGGCGCCCACTGGTATGCATTT
>CAZZLK010000051.1:0-19052 GCA_964655195.1 uncultured bacterium | reverse complement strand
TTCCAACATCTATCCCTGTTCTTCTGTAGACATCGCACAGAGATACCCCTTCTCTCAATCTTAATCCCAATATAATCAATTCCTTTGCCTTTTCTAAAGGAGAAAGTCTCTCTTCCCAGACCTTAGGACTTTTGCCTCTGTCCAATAATTCTATATAAGCCTTTATATTCGGGGTATTTGAATATCTAGTATTCCCGAAAAGTGAATGGGCTGAAGGTCCAAAACCCAAATAATCTTCTCCCCTCCAGTATGTTAGATTATGTCTGCATTCATAACCCTTCTTTGCATAGTTAGATATCTCATACCATCCGAGACCGTATGTACTTAAAATCTCTTGAGTTGCTTTAAATATCTCAATCTCAAGATCTTCAGACATTGGCTTTATCTTATTCCTAATAAGCGCCTTATACAGCGGAGTCCCTGGTTCGTACATAAGACCATATACAGACATATGAGTAGGATTCCTTTTTAGCACCTCTTGTAGAGTATATCTCCAACTTTCTAAGGTTTGATTCGGAATCCCATATATCAGGTCCACATTTATATTTGTAAAACCTACATTTATAGCTGTATCTAAAGCCTCCAGTGCTTCCTTACCTGAGTGAATCCTACCCAGGATTTTCAACTCTTCCTCCTTAAGGGATTGAATTCCGATACTTATCCGGTTTATCCCAAGAGTCTTATATAACCTTAACTTTTCCTCATTTACAGTTCCCGGATTCACCTCTATGGTAAATTCAAGATTGTCATCCAGCTTGAAGGACCCGTATATCGTTCGAACTATTTCTTCCAGGGCTTCTACTGGAAGAATACTAGGAGTCCCTCCTCCAAGATATATGGTCTTTATCGAATAATCAGTGCTCAGGAAGAGTTTCAGTTCCTTGATCAGAGCCTGAGTGTACCGATGGATAAGAGATAAATCGAATCTGAAAGAGTGGAAATCACAGTATAGACACTTTTTTATACAGAATGGTATATGAATATAAAGGGCTACCCTATTCACTCTTAAGAATAGCCAGGAACGCCTCCTGGGGAACCTCCACCTGTCCTATCTGCTTTAACCTCTTCTTTCCCTCCTTCTGCCTTTCAAGTAACTTTTTCTTTCTTGTTACGTCTCCTCCATAGCACTTCTGTAGTACATTCTTTTTTAAAGGGGGAATATTCTCCCTGGCTATAATCTTACCATTTACTGAAGCCTGAATTGGAATTTCAAAAAGCTGTCTAGGAATAAGGGCCCTTAATTTCTTTACGATCTCTCTACCCCTCTTTTCAGCCTCATCTCTGTGAGTAATAATACTGAGGGCATCTACTGGCTCACCCTTTACAAGTATCTCCAATCTCACCAGATCTGACTCTTTAAAACCTACAGGTTCATAGTCCAGAGATGCATAACCACGAGTTACGGACTTTAACTTATCAAAAAAGTCAAATATCACTTCACTTAGTGGTAATTCATATATGAATACCACTTTCATAGGGTCTATATAATTCATCTCTAAAAGAATCCCTCGTTTTCCAAGGCATAACTCCATCACAGGACCTATAAATTCAGAGGGACTGATAATAGATACCTTAACATAAGGTTCTTCTACCTTTTCTATCAAACCATAATGAGGAAACTGCGAAGGATTATTTATCTCCAGGACCTTTCCATCTTTTGTGTAAACTCTATATACCACGTTAGGTGCTGTAGCTACAAGTTTTACCCCATATTCTCTTTCTAACCTTTCTTCAACTATCTCCATATGGAGAGTTCCTAAGAAGCCACACCTGAAGCCAGGGCCCAACGCATCTGAATTTTCTGGTTCAAATACCAATGCCGAATCGTTTAACTGCAATTTCTCCAGACTTTCCCTAAGATCTTCGTATTGGTTGGACTCTTGAGGAAACAAACCACAATAGACCATAGGTTTTATTCTCTTGAATCCAGGTAAGGGTTTCTCTATAGGAGAATCGGCATCGGTTATCGTATCTCCAACCTGTGCATCCTTTACATTCTTTATATTGGCTATAATATATCCAACCTCTCCTGCTGATAGGGACTCTGTAGGATGCAGTCCAAAAGAGAAGTAACCGACCTCATCTACTTCGTAGATAGCTCCGGTTGACATCATCTTAATCTTCATTCCTCTTCTTACAACCCCATTGAATACCCTGGTATAAACCACTACACCTCTGTATGGGTCGAAGTATGCATCAAATATTAGAGCTTCCAGACTTTTATCTGTATCTCCTCTAGGAGGAGGGATTCTTTCTATAATAGCCTTTAGTAGTTCATCTATTCCTATACCTTCTTTAGCGCTAACCATAAGTATCTCATCCTCTAAGAATCCTAGCAAGTCAATCAACTGTTTTTTTACCCTTTCTATCTCCGCTCCAGGGAGGTCTATCTTATTTATGACAGGTATCAGGGTAAGCCCGTTTTCAAGAGCCAGATTATAATTAGCTAAGGTTTGAGCTTCTATGCCCTGGGTAGCATCAACTACAAGTATTGCCCCTTCACAGGCAGCTAAGCTTCTAGATACCTCATAGGAAAAATCAACATGACCGGGTGTATCAATAAGGTGTAACTCATACTCCCTTCCATTTAATACATAATACATTCTTACAGGATGAGACTTTATTGTAATACCTCTTTCCCTTTCAAGATCCATCTGATCAAGAACCTGTTCTTCCACTACTTTTTTCTTAGGCATAGAGTTAGTCTTTTCAAGGAATCTATCTGCCAAAGTAGATTTTCCATGGTCTATATGTGCTATGATACTGAAATTTCTTATATCTTCTAACTTCATCTATTCACCACCCATACCCAATTTAATAAGAGCGGATCTTGTCTTCTCTAAAAGGTCTTCTTTCTCTAATATAGGTTTCCCAAATCTTACTGTTACTTTGGGCCAGCGTAAGAATCTGCGAAATATCAGGTGAGTATTAAAGGTGTATACCGGTACTACAGGAACATCGGTCTTTTTAGCCAGATATACAAAGCCAGAGTGCAGTTCTCCTAATATCTTAGAAAAGTCTCTGTTTCTAGTACCCTCACCAAATATCAGTAGTAATTTACCCTCCTTGAGCAGGGTCTCTGCAGTACGAAGCGCATTCCTATCTACCCTTTCTCTCTTTACTGGAAATGCCCCCAAGACACTGATAAGAAAGGCAAATGGTCTAAACCTGAACAATTCCTCTTTAGCCATAAAATAAGTCCTTCTAAAGTGTATACTACATCCTATAACTATAGGGTCCATCATTGCTCTGTGATTAGCCACCAGAATAACCCCACCTGAGCGAGGTACATTCTCTAATCCCTCTATCCTGTATCTACAGAACAGGGTAAGAAATGTTCTAAGTATCACCCAAGCAAACCAGTAGAACATCCCTTATGCTTTCTCTTTCACCACCAATAAGATTTTATCAACTACCTCTTGCACTTTCAAATTGGTAGAGTCTATACAAACAGCGTCAGGAGCTGGTCTAAGTGGTGCTATTGATCTAGTACTGTCTCTAGTATTTCTCTCTATAATCTCGGCGAGTATTGTCTCATACGAAACCCTTTCCCCTATCTTCTGCAGGTCCTTATATCTCCTTCTAGCAAGCTCTTCGTTTGAGGCGGTCAAAAATATCTTGACCTCCGCCTCTGGCAGTACAACCGTTCCTATATCTCTTCCTTCTACAACCATACCTTTTGGCTCTGCAGATGTCCTGGTTATCCTATTCACCACATCTCTTATCTCCTTATGTATAGAGATCCTAGAGGAAAGGTCTGTTATCTCTCTAGAATAGATCTTATCAAAGGGAGGTTCTATACCATTAATAATAACTCTACAAAAACCTGGTTCGCTGCCTGAAATAATCTCCAGCTGGGAAACAAACTGTAATATGTCCGTCCCTTCTTCCCACCCCATAGCGGAGAACCACCAGGCAATACTCCTATATATCATACCAGTATCCAGATAGTCATAGGAGAGTCTAAGAGATAATATCTTACCAACTGTACTCTTCCCTGCACCTGCAGGCCCATCTAAAGCTATATTTATAAGAGACATCTCAACCTTTCTATCTCCTCTTTGGTTAGGGGTCTTATCTCTCCCTCTTTTAAGTCTCCAAGTTTTATAGGACCAAACTGTGTACGAACCAGATCCAAAACAGGATTTCCTATCTTCTCAAACATTCTTCTAATCATCCTCTTTCTACCTTCATGTAAAGAAACCTCTAAAATACTTCTAGTATCTTCAACACTTATTATCCTTACATCATCAAATCTGGCAGGACCATCCTCCAGTTCCACGCCTCTAAGTAATCTCTCAATCTTACCATTATCTACTCTACCCTTAATCGTTACCCTATATCTCCTCTCTATCTCATATCTGGGATGGAGTAACCTATTTGCCAGGTCACCATCATTAGTAATTATCAGTAGCCCTCTAGTATCCTTATCAAGTCTTCCAACATGGAAAAGGTCTTTTCTATTTAATAAGTCCATAACAGTAATTCTACCCTGCGGATCGTATAATGTAGTTATAGAACCCTTCGGTTTGTTCATTATAAAGTATTCTTTTTTTGCTGGTTTAAGAATAATTCCATCAAGCTCAATCTTATCTGCATCTGGATCTACCTTGTCGCCAATCTTGGCAATATTACCGTTTACCTTTACCCTCCCTGCTTTTATTAGCTCTTCTGCCTTTCTCCTTGAGGCTATTCCACAGCTGGCTAGATACTTCTGAAGCCGTAAGACATCCCCATATGCTCTCTCACCTCTTGGATGGTAGCAGAAGAAACTCTTCTTGCCTTTTCCTGCCCGCTCCTTACTATCTCTTTCACTAAATCAAGATTGGACTGTAAATAGTTCCTCTTTTCCCTTATAGGGGCAAAATAGTTAATAAGGTTATTGTATAGCTCATTCTTGCAGGCTACACATCCTCTATCTCCACTTCTACACTCTTTCTCCACTACTTCTATCTCTCTGGTAAAGAACTTGTGAAAAGTAAATATATTACATACCTCTGGATGCCCCTTATCTCTGAGTCTGATCTTCTGAGGATCTGTAACCGTTGCCATAACCTTCTCCTTGACACTTTCAGGGTCTTCAGTTACTCCAATATAGTTATTGTAACTCTTACTCATCTTCCTCCCATCAATACCAGGGAATATTGCTCCTTCAGTAAGCTTAGGCTGGGGTTCGGGGAAGACCTCTCCATAGAGGTAATTAAATCTCCTTGCTATCTCTCTAGCTAATTCCAGATGGGGGATCTGATCCGCTCCAACCGGAACTACAGTTGCTTTATAGAGCAGGATATCAGCAGTCATAAGTACAGGGTAACCCAGGAGTCCATAATTTATACTCTCTCTTATATCAAGATTTCTGACCATATCTTTTAATGTAGGATTTCTCTCTAACCAGCTTATAGGAGTAATCATAGAGAGCAGGATATGGAGTTCCGCGTGGTCTGGAGATAAAGACTGTATAAAGAGGGCGCTCTTCTCTGGATCTATACCTATACTAAGAAGATCAAGTATAAGATCCCATACGTCTTGAGATAGCGTCGATATATCTTCATATCTGGTAGTGAGAGCATGCCAGTCTACTATAGGGAAAAAACATTCATACTCATCCTGCATATTTACCCAATTTATGGCAGCTCCAAAATAGTTACCAAGATGCATCTTGCCTGTTGGTCTTATACCACTTAAAACTCTTTCCATATCTCAAGCCTCCATTCCCTAGACTAGACAAATATATTAAATAACCAGTTTACTATAGGAGAAACTATCAAACCTATAAAATTAGTAAACGCTATCAACATCACTATAATTATAAACCCATATTGCTCTAAAAATCCCATAATATAAGTATATTTATATGGCAAGAAGAGCAATAGAAGTTTAGAACCATCTAAAGGAGGAATAGGTATTAGGTTAAAAATAGCTAGAGCTATATTCACATATATACCTATAGATAGAAATGCATTTATAGGTATTATATAAAGTGGCATAACTATCCTTCCTATGAGTGCAAATATTATAGCCAGGAGGAAATTGGCTGACGGTCCGGCAATGGATACCAGCACTGTATCTCGTCTATAATTATAGAAATTATTCGGATTTATAGGGACTGGCTTTGCCCATCCAAATCTAAATATAAGAAGCATAATCGTCCCTATAGGGTCAAGGTGAGCAAGTGGATTCAATGTTAACCTACCATAAAATTTTGGGGTAGGGTCTCCTAGCCTATAAGCCATCCATCCATGAGCATATTCATGGAAGGTAATAGCTATCAGAATAGCTGGTATACTCAGTAACAAATTCAAGATATCAAATCTCATCTCTTAAAGAGATTAGCATAAAGGGGTACAAATTTCAAGGCCTTTATTCTCTTGACGCCTACATCAATAGTATTATACAATTGTTTCAAGGTTTGTTTAATAGGAGGGTCTATTATGGAGACATTTCTAAGCAATTGGAGATTATTTCTTCCAGTATTTGCCTTACAGGTAGGTCTTCAGATCTATGCGCTGGTTGATCTTATCAGACGTCCTGCAGAAGACTTACGAGGACCTAAAATTCTCTGGGGTATAGTTATAGTCGCCTTCCAGATACTGGGAGTAATAGTATATTTCGTCTTTGGAAGAAAGCAATGATTGCGATAAAGACTGAAGGACTCTGTAAATATTTTAAAGATAAAAAGGCACTAGAAAATCTCAATCTGGAGATTTCCAAAGGGGTTATCTTTGGGTATCTCGGACCAAATGGTGCAGGAAAGACAACTACAATAAGGGTTCTTTTAAACCTGGCAAAGCCAACAAAGGGAACAGCATATATACTGGGTGAGGATATAAGAAAGAGTAGAAACTATCTAAGAAGGGTAGGATTTCTTCCGGACGTCCCAAACTTTTATAATTTCTTCACCGCCAGAGAATTCCTCTCTTTCATAGGAGATATAACTGGTATTGAAGATTCTAAGAGAAAGATAGAGGAGACCTTAGAACTGGTGGGGTTGAGAAATGAGAGGGGCAAGATAGGAACTTATTCTAGAGGGATGAAACAGAGACTTGGCATAGCACAGGCACTCTTATCTGACCCAGAGATTCTTATATTGGATGAACCAACCTCCAGTTTAGATCCGCAGGGGAGGAAAGAGATACTGGATTTGATCTATTCACTGAAAGGCAAGAAGACGGTATTCTTTTCTACCCATATACTTACAGATGTAGAGAGGATATGTGATAGGATTGGTATCCTAAAGGAAGGAAGATTACTCCTAGAGGATAGTATAGAAAATATTAAGAGGAGATACTGGAAGAGAAGGATATTGATAGGGGTGGATAATTCAGAAAGACTTCTAAAGAGGTTAAGAGAGAACTTAAAGCCGGTCTTTTTAGATGTAAGGGATAACAACAGTATAATCTTAGAAGTAACTGATATCAACTCTGCTTTAAGAGATATCCCAAGAATAATTGTGCAGGAAGACCTTATACTAGAAAGGTTAGAGCTATTAGAACCGTCTCTTGAGGATATATTCCTGGAGGTAACTAATGGTATTTAAGCTTATAAAAAAGGAGCTTTATGAATATCAAAAGACAGGAAAGCTCATAGCCATAATCATTACATTTTTGCTATTTTCAATTATAAGTCCGATAATTGCCAAAGTGATGCCTGAGATTATAAAGTCGATCACCCCTGAGGTTACCATTATAGTTCCCCCGCCCACATGGAAGGACGCTTTTTTACAGTTCTTAAAGAATATGAATCAGATGGTATTTTTGATAGTAGTCCTGCTCTTTATAGGGAGTATCGCCGAAGAGAAAAACCGTAGAACTGCAAGTCTTATTGTAAGTAAAGGCGTGGACAGGAGAGAATGGGTTCTGGCAAAATTCATTTTTCAGATATCTTTAGTCACTTTATTGACCCTGGTGTCTTTCTGCCTCTGTTCCTATTACTCTGTTATGCTCTTTCCTCAGACAGAAATCCACACAGCATTTCAAAGCTGTATACTCTTCCTTATCTATATGGCATTTATTATTTCTTTAACCATATTTGCAAGTTCACTGGGTAATAACACCTTACAGGCTGGTGGTATATTTATCAGTATATTTATAATCCTGGTTCTACTAAATATGTTACCCGGTATAAAGAGCTATAATCCGATATATCTATCTTCTCTAGAGAACCAGTGGATAACAACCGGAGTAAACTGGACTTCTGCTACAAAAACAATAGCAACAACTCTTGCATTATCAATTTTACTGATATCTGCAGGGATAGTCTTATTTAACCTTCAGGAATTAGAGTAAAGACTCACATATACATATATCTCTTTATCTTCTGTGTAGGTGTCTTCTCAAATTCCTTCTCCACTATGTTGAAACCTTTAATCTGGGAGAAGGTGGGTAATCTCTGGTTTGTCAGCTTTATAAGATTATCAAAGTACCTTTCAAGTCTTTCCTGTGCCTGTACAGGCTCAATATCAAGGAGTTTGAGTTCCGTATTTAGAAAATCGTAATCTGGATATATATACGCTATCAACTTCCCTTCTTTTTCTAAAACCAGAGCCTCAATTATCCCCCTGTCTTCACACAAAACCTGCTCTATCTCCTCTGGATATATATTTTCCCCATTAGGTCCTAAAATAACATTCTTTAATCTCCCTTTTAAGTACAGGTAGTTATCATTATCTAAATATCCCAAATCTCCAGTCCGCATCCAGCCATCTTCAGTAAATAACTTCTTTGTCTCTTCCTCATTCTTGTAGTAGCCCTTAGTAACCATAGGACCTTTTACCAGAACCTCACCTATACCCGTTATTGGATCTGGCTTATCTATCTTTATCTGTGCTCCTTTTATTGGATATCCACAACTCTGAAATCTCTTTTTATCAGGCATAGCAAATGTGATTAATGGGGCACATTCAGTCATACCATAACCTACTGCACTAGGGAATTCACCTTCCAGGAGAAACAGATCAACATCAGGACTAAGAGGAGCTCCACCAATACATATAAGCCTTATGTTTCCTCCAAAAGCCTCTAAGAGAGACTTACAGGCTTTTTTATAGACAAGCTTTCTAAGAGGTTTGATCCTGGTAGCTCCTTTAAGAAGTATATTGTCTTCCAATTTAGGTAATACATTCTTCTTATATATCTTCTCTATCACCAGTGGGACCATCATAACCATAGATGGCTTTACCTTTTCAAATGCCTTGAGTAAAACCTTAGGGCTTGGCTTCTGTTTGAGATAGTATACGCTAGCACCTCCAACCATAGAAAGGAGTAAGGTAAAGGTACATTCATACGTATGAGATGAGGGTAAAATAGAGAGGAACCTGTCATTGCCGTTAATCTCTATGTAGTCTAATGCAGCTAGGATATTCCAAAATATGTTTTTATGGGTAAGCATAACCCCTTTAGAGCGTCCTGTAGTCCCGGATGTATAGACTATTGCAGCAATATCATCAGCCTTTGGTTTATACTCTTCTATAGTCTTAGACCTTGCCCTATTTATATGCTCAGCGAGGAACTGGTCTATCCTGTTTTTAAACACAAGGATCTTACTCCTTATCTGTGACTTTACCTCTTTAACATCCTGTTTCTCCACCTCTCTAAAATCATCTAACAGATAGATCTTTTCTAGCTGTCTCAGATTACTCTCCTCTACCTTCTCCAATTGTGAAGAGGAAACAAATAAGATCCGAGATTCGGACATATTTATGATATTGGAGATACTGACACTATCGAACTCGTGCAGGATAGGAACGATTATGGCTCCATATGTAACTGCCGCCATATAAACAAGTCCCCAGTTTATAGAGTTTTCTCCCAGAAGAGCCACTTTATCTCCAGGCTCTATCCCATTTTCCTTAAGTAGATTCTTTATCCCCTGAATCCTTTCTTTAGCCTGTCCATAAGTAACAGAATTAATCAATTCATCTTCATCGAGCTCACAGAGAAAGACATTATCCCTGTATCTATCAAGACATACATCTATATAGGTACCCAAAGCATCTATACTGTCGTAAAACATAATTCACCTCTCTTAACTTTGACTGAACCTCCTTAAGATTCTAATCAATGTAAATCTTAACCTTTCTCTTTCCTCGTTCATAATTAACAGTATAATGATACTATAAACCGATATCCCTAACAAGATAAAGATGATTGTTTTCAAGACCTCAATATTAATAAAATTCAGATGACCTTTAGAATAGTACAAAATGGACCCCATTACAAGAGAGGCTGAGATGATCTTTAAAAAATCAGAAATTAGTCTTTTACCCCCTACAGGACCAAGTTTCTTCCTCAGTAGAAATAGTAATAGAATAAAGTAAAACATACTAGATATAGATGTTGCCAGAGCCAGCCCAAGATGAGCCATTATTCTTACCAGTATAGCATTGAGGCATATATTCAGACCTATAGCCAAAAAACTAACTAATACAGGGGTAACCGTATCCTGAAAGGAATAAAATGTCCTGGCTATTATTGGATTTACTGAAGAGGCAAATAGACTCAGAGAATAGTACCTAAGAGCCCCTGCGGTAAGTATAGTGGCTCTACTATCAAAGGCTCCTCTTTCAAACAGAAGACTAATTATTTCTCTATCTAATACTATAAGACCAATACTTGCAGGAATAACTATGATCCATGTAAATCTTATAGCCTTATTAAGGAGATCTATAATCCTATCATTTCTACCTTCCACCACCAACTCAGATGTCGTAGGATATATGGCTACCGAGATCGAACCGGCAAAAAGTGAAATAGGTAGATCCTTCACCCTTGCTGAAAAATTCAGTGCGGAGATAGAACCTTCAGTTAATCCAGAGGCAAAGATCCTGTCAATTATTGTATTCAGATAACTAACACTGGTCCCTAAAAGTATAGGAATCATAAGATAGAAGGTCTTTTTGACAGCCAGATGAGAAAAATCTATGTGCCAACTTATATATGGCAGTCTATTCTTTAGATATAAAAATAAAAGAAGGACCTGTAAAAAGACTCCCAAGACGTTACCCAGAGCAAGACTGAGTGGGGGTAAGGTCCTGCCCAGAAGTAATATAGAGAGGATCATACATATATTATAGAGTAGACCGCCTATAGCAGGGATTAGAAATTGCTTATAAGCCTGAGAAAGCCCTGTAAGGATACCCAAAGTACCATGAAATAGGAGAGAGGGAAGGATTAGTCTGGTCAGTAAAATAGCTAATTCAAGCCTGTCTTTTGGAAAACCAGGAGCTATTAACTTTAAGAATGGCTCTGTAAGCAGGTAAGAGAGTATCAGTGATATGATAAGGTATATTACTGAGACGCTGAGAACGGTATTTGCAGCATACCAGGCTTTTTCTTTGCCATTTCTTTCTCTTTCTTCCAAAAATACCGGTATAAAGACGGTAGTCAAAGCTCCCCCAACCAGACCAGCCAGAGTAACAGGAAGAACCTGGGCTACCAGATAGGCATCTGTTATTGCTCTAGCCCCGAATGTACTGGCAATAACTACCTCTCTCAAAAATCCTAGGATCCTACTTAGGAATGCAACGGCTGTAAGTATGAATGTTGCCTGTAATATAGACTGTCTGTGTATATTAATCATAGAGAACTTATAACATCCTCGAATGCTTTCTGATATAGTTCCAGCTTTTCCTTAGTTGTTGCCTCAAACCTTAGCACTAAGGCAGGTTGAGTATTGCTTGCCCTTATAAGACTCCAGCCATCTGGAAACTCTATTCTCAATCCGTCGATCGTTATAACCTTTACTATATCCTTCCCTAATTCAGGATACTTATCCTTAAATCTGGGAAGAAATTCTTCCACTATCTGGAACTTCCTTTCCTCTGGACAATCTACTCTTATCTCAGGGGAAACATATACCTCTGGCAGATCCTTCAGGAGGTCTGAGAAGACAAAATCAGGATTACTCAGCTTTTCTCTGGCAACTATCTCTAAAAGTCTTAATGTTGCATATATGGCATCATCATATCCGAAGTATCTATCGTTAAAGAACATATGACCACTCATCTCCCCAGCAAGAAGTGCAGATTCTTCTCTGAGCTTCTTCTTTATCAGAGAATGCCCTACCGGAGAAAGTACAGGTATACCACCTAACTTCTCTATACCGTCAAATAATAGTTTAGATGCCTTAACCTCACTTATTATCTTAGCTCCAGGACTGTTCTTCAATACATCCTTAGCAAATATATATGTAAGCTTATCTCCGTACACAACGTTACCTTTCTCATCCACAACGCCTATTCTGTCGACATCTCCATCGTAAGCTACGCCTAAATCAAGCCTCTTTTCTCTCACTTCTCTTATCAGATCTTCCAGTGTCTCTAGTAATGTAGGGTCCGGATGGTGATTAGGGAACCTACCATCTGGCTCAGAATAAAGTTCAACTAGAGAGACATTTAACTCTCTCAGGATCTGGGGAACTACAAGCCCTGCGCATCCATTCCCACTATCTATACCTAACTTTATCATTTGAGGATTTATTTTCCCCAGAGGCCCATCCTTAAAGCTCTTTATCAGAAACTCTTTGTATACCGATAATATATCAAAAGCCTCTAGGTTTCCTCTTTTAAAATTTATCTCTATCTCTCCATTTTCAACCTTCTTAGCTATATCGTAAAGTTTCTGGATCTCTTCACCAAAAATAGTCTCTCTTCCGACACATACTTTTAAACCGTTAAATTCAGGAGGGTTATGGCTTGCAGTAATCATCAATCCTCCATCTACATCCAGATTAAAAAGAGAAAAATACACAACCGGGGTAGGACAGACTCCGATATCTATTACATCAATTCCGCCTAAATTTAGACCCTCAACTAATCCATCAAAGAGGGCTTTGGAATGTAGTCTCACATCTCTTCCAACAGACACGGTATAATGGTCCTTCTTTATCCTTTCTCTCAGATAAATACTATATGCTTCCCCTATTAACCTCATCACTTCAGGAGTAATATCTTTACCGACTTCACCTCGTATATCATACATACGAAAGATCGTTCTGTCCAACATAAGAAACATCCCTCCTTTCTCTGCAGAGATCAAAAATCTACATATCTAGTATAACATAAAACAAAAAGGGCGAGCGATTTCGCTCGCCCTATAAGAATCCCAGTTACTACTGCTTGAAGAAGAACTGCTCGGGTCTAGCATTCTTAGGTGACCTTAGAGTATCATCCCAGATAATTCCATCGGGAACATTTCTGAAGTTATTCTTTACCACAACTGGCTGAGGCAATTCTCCAACTATCCCTATCATCCATATGTTCCTCTTATGTAGATTGATTATCTCCTTGAAGAATCTATCTCGCTGTTTTTCATCTGCTGTAGCCTTTGCCTTATCCCAGAATTCATAGATCTTTCTGATATCACCTTTAGGTTCTTCTCCACCTTTTCCGCCGGTGGAATACCACTGACCATAGAGTGGAGCCCAGGGTCCATCTGTAACTGTTCCTAAGAGTCTTCCAGGATCGGATATTACAGCAGCATTTCTGTCGAAGTTCCATACCCCGATCTCCAGGTCTCCAGCGTTACATCTGGTGACATAGAGAGACCTTTCAACTGGCTGTATAGCGACCTTTACCCCTACTCCTTCCCAGTATTTCTTCACCATCTCAAGTACATCTGACCAGGCACCAAATATGCCACTGGGGAATGTTATAGTCAAAGCCAAAGTCTTGCCATCAGGTCTTAATCTGAATCCATCTCTATCCCTCTTGTTAAGTCCAATCTTATCTAAAAGCTCATTGGCCTTTTTGGGGTCATACTCAGCCCACATCTTCTCCCACTCTGGATCGTAGAAGGCAACTCCACTTATAAGTGAACACTGCCTGGGCTTACCCATTCCGAGATATACTAATTTCCATATCTCATCCCTATTGATAGCTATAGAAAGAGCCTGTCTAAATCTTCTATCCTCAAAGATCTTTCTGAGCACCGGGTCCTTCACATTCTGATTGAGGCATATCATAACATCGGACCCTACACCCTGCTTCCAGCTAAGAACTCTATAGTTGCCCTTAGCCCTGTTTTCCATAAGCAGTGTATAGTCTGGAAGACTGATATGCCTTGTCTGCATATCTATCTCTCCAGAGACAGCCTTAATTGTAATCACTTCTCTGTTCTCCACAAGCGTATGAGCTATCCTGTCTATATAGGGTAGCTGATTCCCAGCTGGGTCTATCTTCCAGTAGTAAGGGTTTCTTTCAAATATCATTGTGGTAGCTGTTGGAAGTGTAGTATTCTTCCATGGATGTAAAACTGGAAGTTCGGGGTTCTGGAGCCAGGCGTTAGAGTTACTTACCTTTGCGTCAAACAGTTGATACCAGAACTGAAAGCCTGCATCCTTTGCCTTTTTCTCTAGTTCTTCTTTGGGTGTATATTTTATATGGAACTGTTTACCATAATGCTTGGGCAGGAAGAATTGATTCCCTCCAGACTTACATATATTTATCAAAAAGAGAGGATTAGGCTGTTCAAAGGATACTCTAAACGTATAGGTATCCACCTTCTCTATCTTACAGGGCTTACCACCAGCTGTAAGCCAAGTAGCAACCGTTGGTGTAAGTTCTTTATTCATCACCACGTCTTCATACCAAAACATTACATCGTCTGTAGTTAATGGAGTTCCATCTGACCACTTAAGCCCTTCTCTAATTTTAAATGTATAGACCTTGGCGTCTCTAGAAACCTTCCAGCTTTCTGCTATATTTGGCAGGACCTTTGTTCCACCCTTATCAAACATAACCAGATGCTCATGACAGATCTTATTTGGTCCCCACTGATCAGAAAGTCCAACCCAAGCCCTACGCCATGTTCCACCGTACTGTCCGATCTCTTCCACTGGTGTTACTATAAGAGGATTCTTTGGAAGCCTCTGTTCTAAC
This sequence comes from uncultured bacterium, assembly GCA_964655195.1. GTDB lineage: Bacteria > DUMJ01 > DUMJ01 > DUMJ01 > DUMJ01 > DUMJ01. The sequence continues at coordinate 4,177 of CAZZLK010000051.1, read as the reverse complement.
GATGGAAGCTTACCCTGCTTTACCAGTTCTGCTAACATCGGAGCCTCGTTAAATTTAGAGACCTTCTTACCTGTTAACTTTTCATAATCCGAGAGATTATAGTACTCTCCAGGTATAACCTTCTCCTGGGAGAAGACCAGACTGGAAGTACCTACAAGTAGACTCAAGGTCAGTACTAACGCTAAAAAAGTCCTTAAAAATCTCATAATTGTACCTCCTCCTTCCTGACTTTATTTAAATATCCATACTTGACAAATGCCTTACAGGCGATATCCTGCCAGTAAGGTTCAAGACCTAAAGCTTCATTAGACTGATAATATCCGGCAATAAACCCTCCACCAAAACATCCTAATTTTTCTATCATTTCTCTGGCAAACTCCTCTATCAACTTCTCATCCTTTCTAGGAAGTATCTGCTGTATGTCTACAGGGCACCAGAAGTTGACCTTACCTCCAAAGTCTCTAGCCAGATTATCCACCCCATGTAATGCGGGCTGATCAAACTGCAGGACGTCTATTCCCACCTCTATCAAATCTGGTATTATTTCATATATATGACCACAGGAATGCATAAAGACATATAAACCAAGTTTGTGGGATTTATTACACAGCTGTATAAAGCCGGGCTTAAATAGTTCTCTCCAAGACTTTGGTGAAACCAGAAGTCTATCCTGTGTCCCCCAGTCTTCGGCAAACATAACCGCATCTGCTCCAGCTCTGGCGAATTTTTCTATTACGATCTCAAGTAGATCTGCAATGATCTTGAGTAATTTAGCTACGTTCTCCTTTTCTGCAGCCACATCTAATAGAAAGTTATCCATTCTCCTCAAATATCTTGCTATACTAAAGGGAAACCCTGGAAGAAATCCTATGTGAAACTTATCTGGTGTCTCCTTAAAAATCTTTCTGGCTGCTTCATATCTTATGTCTAAATCTAGAGGTGGAAACTTATAAGAATCAAGCTGACTCCAATCTTCTATCGCCCCTTTTACCACCTCCCCTTTTGAATATGCCTCAAGTCTAGCCCATGTATTTCCCCATTCATCGACTCTTTCCCATCTGTTATTACCCTTATATACCCATTCTTCGCTCACATAGGGATTCGGTCCTAACCCTACTCCAACTATATCGTTAGGGTAAGGAGGGGGTAAGGTCATAGGAATCCTTTCTGGTCCCTTAAATTCTAGACTCTTTATCACTATCTCTCTACTTGTCATTTCCTCCACCTTTTCCAGATTTGGGGAAGAGGTTTTATCCTCTTCCCCTTATATACTACTTTGTCTTGAAGAAGTACTGCTCAGGATAAGTATTACCCTCTGTAAGCTGTAACCAGTCTTGAATAGCATTTTCAGGGACATTTCTAAAGTTATTCTTTACTATCACTATCTGAGGTAATACTCCAACTATACCTATAACCCAGAGATTTTTGGCATTCAGTCTCATAATCTCATGGGCGTAATTTGTCCTTGCCGCTTCATTGGTAGTGCTCTTGGCTTTATCGTAAAGCTGGTAGACTTTCACAATATCCTCAGGTGGCTTCTCTCCCTCTTTACCTCCGGTTCTATACCATCTCCAGTACTCATTTGCATTGTTAGGTGGGGTTCCACTTGGCATTCCGGGTAGCCAGTAGAGAGGTTCCACCAGAGGAGTAAAGCATCTATCCATCGTCCAGATACCAATATCAAGCTCTCCTGCCTGGGCTCTTGTAGTGAATAGGTCTCTACTCTCCTCTTTGAGTAATGTCTTTATACCTACAGATTCCCAGTATTTCTTAACCATTGTGACCACGTCTGTCCATGGTCCAAATATTGGCGCATATTCTATAGTTACCGTCAAAGTTTTTCCATCAGGTCTCAATCTGAATCCATCTTTGTCCCTCTTTGTTAGTCCAATCTTGTCTAAAAGCTGGTTGGCTTTGGTTGGATTATACTCTGCATAAGCCTTTTCATACTCTGGTTTATAGTATGGGCATTGAGGTATAACAGCTGCCTGTCTGGGTTTACCCATTCCCAGATAGGCTATCTGATTTATCTCATCCCTATTTATAGCCAGTGAAAGAGCTCTTCTGAAATCAACATTTTCAAAGAGTTTACGTAGCACTGGATCTTTATGGTTGAGGTTTGGCATAAGAAGGGCATTAGATCCTTCGGCTGATGTCCACTTCAATACCCTATAATTCCCCTTCTCTCTACTCTCCATAAATAGTGTGTAGTTAGTCCAGACTATGTGTCTAAATTGCATATCTATCTCGCCAGCCATAGCTTTCATATTAAGGACTTCCACATTCTCCACTATATCAAATCTTATCTTATCGATATAAGGTAATTGGTTTCCTGCGGTATCGATCTTCCAGTAGTAAGGATTTCTTGTAGCTATGACTATGTTGGACGGAGGGGGAGTAGTTATTACCCAAGCCCATATCCTTGGACAATCAGCATTCTGCCAGCTCTGCTTATTGGAGAATAGCTGATGCCATAACTGAAAACCTGCCTCTTTAGCCATAGCTTCCAGTTTCTCTTTAGGTGTATAGTTGATGTGGAACTGCTTTAGATAGTGGGCAGGATACTGAGTAATACCCAAAGCATTGGGACCTGCCAGTATCTGCATAAATAAACCATAAGGGGCATCAAACTTAAATCTGATTGTATAATCGTCGACTTTCTCAACCTTTCCAGGTTTACCCTCGACTGTAAGCCAGGTGGGGAATGTCGGTGTAAGGTCTTTATTTAATAAAACATCCCTATACCAGAACATTATATCATCTGCTGTAAATGGTTGTCCATCAGACCACTTTATGCCCTTTCTCAGATAGAAGGTAAAAGTCTTTCCCCCATCCTCTATCTTCCATCTAGTAGCCACGTTGGGAACAACCTTCTTACCATCTGCACTCCAACGTACAAGATTCTCATAGGTAATTCTACTATTGATTATTCCAACATCGCCAACTCCAACAGCAGCCCTTCTCCAGGTACCTCCATACTGTCCAATCTCCTCCAGGGGTGCCACCACTAACGGTTCCTGAGGCAATCTCTGTTCTACCGGTGGAAGTTTTCCCTGTTTTACAAGATCCGCCAGCATAGGAGCTTCATTGAATTTATCAATCTTCTTTCCAGTTGCCTTTTGATAATCCTGGATATTGTTATAGACTATGACACTGGTAGCCTTCTGTTGAGCCACCGCCAAATTGATAAAAGCTAAGCTAACCAGACTTAAGATTAATAAAGGTATTAAAAAGTACCTATAAACTCTCACAGTTTTATACCTCCTCCATCTTAGAATAATCTAATTACTATCCTACTTATATACCTCTTACCCACCCTTTTTAAAACCAGTAAGACAAACTCTTATTATTTCCCTGCTATCAGCCTCCTTTCACATTAAAAAACGCTTGCAGTATAATTATACCACAGAGATGTACGCTGTCAAGTGTGATAGTGTCAACTGTACACAAAATCTGATAAAATATTACCAAACAAAAAATTACATAGCGGGAGGGTTAAGATGGAAAAAGTATTGAATGATTGGGAAAATCTTAAGGTCTTACAGAGGAATAGACTGAAGAGCAGAGCATATTTTATTCCCTATCCAGATGTGGATTCCGCTCTAACCTTTCAGAGGGAGATAAGTGACAGGATAAAGATCCTAAATGGTAAGTGGAAATTTCACTATGACCCTTCACCTGAAGAAGCCCCCAAAGATTTCTATAGAGAAGATTATGATGTAAGTGGCTGGGACGAGATAAGGGTCCCAAGTAACTGGCAGATAGAAGGATATGGACGTCCACACTATACAAATGTTATGTACCCATTTCCCGTAGATCCACCCAGAGTCCCTTCTGAGAACCCGACTGGGTCTTACCGTAGAGAGTTTTATATAGATGAAGATCTAAAAGGTAAGAGAGTAATACTGAGGTTTGAAGGTGTAGACAGCGCCTTCCACGTGTGGGTAAACGGGAATGAGGTAGGTTATAGCCAGGGTAGCAGACTTCCCTCAGAGTTCGACATAACTTTATATGTAAAACCAGGCAAAAATGTACTGGCAGTAAGAGTATATCAGTGGTCAGATGGAAGTTACTTGGAAGATCAGGATATGTGGTGGTTAAGTGGAATATTCAGGGATGTCTATCTCATAATAAGACCCGAGGTATATATAAGAGATTTCTTTATAATTACAGACCT
>CAZZLK010000050.1:0-13443 GCA_964655195.1 uncultured bacterium | reverse complement strand
TACTATGGTGGATAGATGGGTTGGGAGATTATTGGCTAAGATAGAAGATCTGGGATTATTCGATAATACCGCCATAATATTTACCACAGATCATGGATTTTATCACGGAGAGCATAACCTCACTGGAAAGAGCATTATACTAGAGGAAAAGAACTATCATGGTCTTGCACCTCTGTATGAAGAAGTGGCGCATATCCCACTAATAATTAAACTACCAAAAGCTAAAGGTGGCTGGAGATGTAAGGCATTTGTCCAACCTCCTGATATAATGCCAACAATCCTCGACTTATTGAATGTGGAAGATCCGGGAACTACGCATGGAAGGAGCTTCCTACCTATCATTAAAGGAGAAAAGAAGTCTATAAGAGATTTTGCTATCACCTCCCCAGCTATCATATATGGTCCTATCGCCGGACAGAGGATAACTGTAACTACAGATGAGTGGAGGCTCATATATGCTGGAAATCCTGAGGCTGTTAAGGAACCTTCATTTACAAGTATTGTAGATGGTATTCAGAGAGAACAACATCCACTTGGCGAAGTTAAGTCTGAACTGTATCACATAAAAGAAGATCCAAGGGAAACGGTAAATCTCATAGACGAACATAGAGATATAGCTATAGAAATCCACAGAAGACTTATTGAGTTTCTTAAATCTATCGGTACTCAGGAGAAATATCTGAAATTCTGGGATAAAATATAGATCTATGGAGGAATCATTATGACTGAAAGAAGACCAAATATTCTGGTATTTTTTACTGACCAGCAAAGATGGGATACGGTAGGTATATATGGGAGTCCTCTGGGTTTAACGCCGAACATAGATGCACTTGCTAAAGAAGGAACTATATTTAACCTTGCGTTTACAAATCAACCAGTCTGTGCTCCAGCCAGAGGTTGTATCTTTACAGGACAGTACGCAACCACACATAAAGTCTGGAGGAATGGATTAGGGCTTAAGGCAGAGGACAATACCCTAGCCCATTGTCTCAAGAAGGCTGGATATGAGGTTGGTTATATTGGCAAATGGCATCTTTCTCCTGATGAGTTGGGTCACGGATATGTTCCTCCAGAGTATAGGGCAGGCTTTGAGGACTATTGGGAAGTTGCCAACCTTCTGGAGTTTACCTCGCACCCTTATGATACAAATCTATACGACAAAGACGGTAACCTCATACATATCGATGGCTACAGGGTGGATGCATTAACTGAAAGGGTTATAAACTTTATTGAAAAGCCACATAATAGTCCATTCTTCCTGGTTGTCTCTTATCTAGAACCCCATCATCAGAACGATATGAATAGATTCGTTGCCCCTCAAGGGTATAGAGAACGGTATGCCAATCCCTTTGTTCCTTATGATCTAAGACCTTTCCCTGGAGACTGGCAGGAGCAACTACCGGACTACTATGGATGCATAGCAAGGCTGGATGAATGTTTTGGAAGGATAGTGGAAACACTTAAGAATAAAGGAATCTTTGAGGATACCATTATAGTATTTCTCTCAGACCATGGCTGCCATTTCAGAACCAGGAATACAGAGTATAAACGTAGCTGCCATGAATCCTCTGTAAGAATTCCTCTTATCATTTATGGACCAGGATTTAACAGGTCTCTGGTAATCCCTGAATTAGTAAGTCTAGTCGATATTGCCCCTACCCTTCTAGATGCTGTTGGGCTTCCTATACCTGAAGTTATGCAGGGTAAGAGTGTTATACCTCTTTTAAATAGAGAAACTAAAAGCTGGAGAAACGAGGTGTTTATTCAGATAAGTGAATCCTGTGTAGCCAGAGCTATAAGGACAGAGAGATGGAAGTACTGTGTGATAGCAGAGGATAAGGATGGCTGGTTAGACTCAGAGAGTGATACCTATATAGAATATCAGCTTTATGATCTTTATGCTGATCCTTATGAACTTATTAATCTGGCTGGCAGGAGAGATTACAAAGATATCGCCAGTGAGTTAAAGGAGAGATTATTGAATAGGATAGAGGAGATAGAGGGGAAAAGACCAAAGATCTTGGACAGGAAGTTCTATCCATAAAATAAGAGAAAGGGGATGATATAAGTGAACCTTATCTTTATAATGCTCGATAGTTTTAGGCAGGACCATATCAGCCTTTATAATGAGGGTAAACCTGTATTTGAAGGTGTTCCCCCCTGTAATACTCCCAATCTGGATAAATTTGCTAAAGACAGCGTGATATTCTACAATGTATATCCAGGTGGACTGCCAACCATTCCGGTAAGAACAGAGCTGATGACAGGTCAGTTTACCCTTCCCTACAGACCATGGCAACCGCTGACAAAAGAAGATATAACGATGGCTGAGATCCTCAGAGAGGAAGGTTATGTATGTGGGCTTATATCTGATACATATCACTATAGGGCTCCGGGGATGAACTTTCACAGAGGATTCCACTCTTACAGATGGATCAGAGGACAGGAGTACGACCCTTATACTTCATGGAGATCGAAAAGAAATGTTGAAGACTATGTAAATGAGAACTACACACAGGAGTGGAGAGATAGAGTAGAACAGTACCTCAGTAATACAGATGATATGGAAGAGGAAGATAAAAGATTTCCAGCTCAGGTCGTGTCTCAGGCTATAGAGTGGCTAAAGAAGAGTAGAGGACATAAAAAGATATTCTTATGGATAGACTCCTTCGATCCCCATGAACCATGGGACCCTCCTAAGAGATTCGACAAGTATACAGACCCAAACTACAGAGGACCCAGATTGATACTGCCAATGGGAGGGAAGGCAAGTGATTGGGCAAAACCAGAAGAGATAAAGTATATTCAGGGCCTATATGCAGGAGAGGCGGAATTTGTAGACCACTGTCTTGGCGCTTTATTTAACGCATTAGAAGAGCTCGGTTACTATGAAGACTCTCTTATAGTTATAACCGCTGACCACGGACATCCCCTCTGTGATCATGGAAAGTTCTTGAAGGGCGCCGATAGGATGTATAGTGAATTATTTAGAGTACCATTTATTATGAGATTTCCCAAGGGAGAGTATGCTGGTAATAAGATTTCTGCCCTCATCCAGTTCCCAGATGTCCTTCCAACCATACTGGACATAATAGGTCTTAAGAATAATACATCCAGTATGCATGGTAAGAGCTTCCTGCCGGTAATAAAAGGAGATAGAAATACTCATAGAGAAGCTGTGATTATGGGTTACTATGAAGGTATAGATCGCTGTATAAGAGACCTACATTGGAGTTATGTACAGAGACCGGAGGGAGAACCAGATGAACTTTACAACCTGGATAAAGATCCAAGAGAGAAAAACAATCTCATAGATAAGTATCCGGAGGAAGCCTTAAGACTATCTTCTATATTTGGCTCCTACTTTAGAAATAGAAGAGCCAGAAGAATAGTAAAGGGAGTCCAGGGCAAATATGAAATGAGCTCAAGCAGTGTAGAATAGATAAGACCTGGAATAGAGGATTTTTTATGCGCTTTCTCTATCACTTCTTGAACTTTTCCAGCAGAGTAATATTTCCTCTGAAAAGATTGATTTTAAAAGAAGATTGGAATAGTCGATGGATAAAGGACTAGAATAATAAAAAACTGGTCTTATCTTTTCAGCTTTAAGTAAGTTAACTATGAGGAAGATAGGTAACACGTAATTCTTGACAGGCCCCTCTATTATGCTAGAATATACTTGCAATTTACCCTTTAATGAGGGAGGTGGTAGAGATGCTTTATATTAGAATTAGGCTAAAGAAGGTTATCCTTTTTACTGCCGTCTTATTTCTTTTGACTTCTGGGATAGCTATGGCAAAACAGATTACTCTTTCAGGCAGATTATACTACGGCCCTTCGAATGACCGGACTCCAATTCGGTACGCAAGAGTAGAAGTCTGGGATGACTGGGGATTGTACCCTTTGGCAAGTACTCAGACCGATAGTGAAGGTAGATTTACTATCAAATATGAGAATAATGCACCGGGAGATGGTCTTGATCAACGTATTGATCCTAAGTTAAAGGTCATCTGTAGGAACGAAGGAATTAATGTTCAAGGTCCAGGGGTCATTAATTATATAATACCGGGACCTCTCAATCTGATTCCTGGATTAACAGACTGGAGTTTTACTACTGAAGTGATAGAAACAGGACTGAATCAAAATCTTTCCAATCTTGTTTATGTGGCTCCAAGTGACCGTTGGCCTGCATTTGCATCCTTCTCAGCGATGTCCGATGTCTATTATAAGTTGAGGTCTGTTTTAAAAGTTTCGCCCACCCCAGAAAGAGTAATAGCAATTTGGCCTTCAGCTGTCTCACTGGCGAATGATCTAAAACATATGTTTGAAGGTAATATTGGTCAGGGTGCTTCTGCGGCAATTTTTGTTATTTTCCTGAGCCAAGAGGGAGCATCTTATCCTAATGAAGCTCAGCATGAATATGGTCATGCCTTGATGCACTATGCTTATTTTCCAGATCTCTTTTATTTTAGTTCTTCAGAACCAAATAATCCAGAGTGGGATTTTGTAGAAGGGTGGGCAGAATTCATCCCTCGTTGGGCTAGAGATAGTGATTATACAGAGAATTCTATCGGCTCTAGCCACTGTGAGAGTGGTGGAGGATTTGATACAACCAATGTGCTTTGGGATTTAGTAGATTCTGCTCAGAGTAAAGATGAAAGTCCAAACCATGATGACGACCCAATTAACGACCAAAGTCAACAGACATTTAAGAAGATTTGGACCATCCTATCTCAGGACAAACCTCATAATTTAGCCGATTTTTGGAATGCTTGGAAGAGAAGATACCCTGCTTTAGCGTGGGAAGTTAAATGTTGTCTAGTAAACAACAATACTAAGTGGGTTACCATAAAGAATAATCAACCAAAAGTCTCAGATATAAAGATAAACGGTAAGACAATAAATAGTGGTGATATCCATTCAGGAGTTTTGACGATTAGTGCCACTGTAGAGGATGAAGATGAGATGGATATACCACATTTGAAAGCCTACTTCTTCGTTAACTTTCCTTCTAGTCCAAGGTCATGGTACTGTCTAGGTGTTGATAATTCAATCTCTAATAAAAATGCTACAATTACCTGGGACACAAGAAGATCTTGGAGACCAGTCTATCCTTATACGAGTGGACAGGGATATTACGGAGGAGGTGGTCGTATAGATCCAATATCAAAGGACTTCCCCGGAATAACTTCAGGAGAAGGGATAAAATTAAGGGTCTTGGTAACAGATGGTATGCCATGGGATCTGGGTTCTAGCAATTCTTTTATAGACTCTCAACCGTTCAACATTATAAATACTACTTCTAGTATTATAAGTCCTCAGACAGGAGTTTCTACTTTTAACCTTCCTAGACAGTTTTCCTCAGTCCAGGGTGGTAACAACTGGTACTACTATATTGGAACACCTTCAAGATTCCACAACGCCATATTCGATAATATAGTTGCACCCTGGGGGACATTAAACAACTACTCTTGGAATGGAGGAGCTGGATATTCAGGCCCACGTTACCTACAGATTACAGGACGAGACTTAAACGATTGGAGGAACCCAGGTGTGGGCGGATGGTTACTTCCAGGGGAGGGATCCGATGTAATGTTGGGCTGGAAGGCAGAAAGACACGGAACAGTATACATTTCAGCTATGCTAAATACCTATTGGGTAGATGCAACGTCTATTAGCTCTAGAGATGATGGCATCTTATTTTCTATCTGGAAAGGTAATCAGCGTATTATAGAAGAATCAAGGGTCTTTCGAGGGAATAACGAGTCTAATCGAATCCCCTATGTTTTAAAAAAGGCCACTGTAAATGTTATACCAGGGGATATGATATATTTTTATATCCGTAGAGGAAACTGGCAAGACTGTGATGAGATGTATTACAGCTTTACTATAAGTTATGACTCTAATGCCGATTTAGATCATCCTCATTCTACTCATAGTATTAGCGGAAGAGAAGTTACCCTCTCAGCGAGAGATGATCAGAGTGAGATATCCTCTATAGAATATGCTTTTCATGACAAGAACACCAACAGTTGGTTAGCCTGGAGTAGATATGAGAAACCATTTACACTACCTGCTAATGTAGATAGATTTATCTATCGTGCTATAGATAGTGTAGGAAACTTAGAACCATACCATATAGTGTTAGTAGAAAAATAGTAAATCTCCCAAGTGTCTTATATTTGAGGAAACAATCTAATTTCGGGTAGACTATTTTTGAGGAATGCCAAAGGCTAGCTGCTTGCCAGCCTAAAGATATCTTCTAGCCTCTTTTCGTCCCAATTTTCTATATATGTTTCTACATCTCCCAGGAACTTTCTATACACTTCTATAGCCTCTACTATATTATGTCTATTGGTATATAAGATATCTCGCCAGACAGAAAAACTACTGTGCGCCAATCTGGTCATATCTTTGTAGCCTCTACCTGAATAGACGATGTCTCCATCAACTCTATCTCTAGCTACTACACTGAGGCAGGTAGAGATAATCTGCGGAAGGTGACTTATATAAGCTACAAGTCTATCGTGGTCTTCTGGGCTTATAAAAACAGGATTGGCTCCGAGTAGTTCCACTATCCTCTTTACAGTAATTACGGTCTCCTCCGATGTGTACTCCGTTGGAGTTAAAAAGTAGGTGGCATTTAAAAAGAGGTCCTTCTTTGCATAGTCTATTCCAGTCTTCTCTGAACCTGCCATAGGATGTCCACCTATAAACCGGGTCAACTTTTCTTTTGGTAAGTCCTTTAATTCTTTTAATATAAATCCTTTGGTGCTTGCTACATCTGTCACTAAAGTATTTTTAGTTTTTTCCAACACTAATCTTATAAAGTATGGGACAACTGATACTACTGTGCAGACAAAGATCACATCTACTTCCGGTGGGGATTCTAGAGGGGCTACTTCATCAATTATCTTCAAGCTAAGAGCCTTCTCCAGAGGCTCTTTAGACCTGTTCATACCCACAATGCTGTATCCCTTTTCCTTAAGAGAAAGGGCGAGAGACCCCCCTATAATACCCAGACCTATTATCCCTACAGACTTCATATACTTCTTCCAACCGCTTCTGCTACCTTTGCCAGTTCTCTCATCAAAGTCTGGAACATAGGGATATTCAGGGATTGCGCTCCGTCGGAGAGAGCCTTTGCCGGCTCTGGATGGACCTCAATTATCAATCCATCAGCACCTGCAGCCACCGCAGCTTTTGCCATAGCTGGAACCAACTGCCATCTACCCGTTCCGTGACTTGGGTCCACAATAACAGGCAGATGACTGAGTTCATGTATAAGTGGAACCGCTGTCAGATCAAGTGTAAATCTTGTTGCATGTTCAAAGGTTCTGATACCCCTTTCGCAGAGTATCACCTGATGGTTTCCCCTAGACATTATGTACTCTGCTGCCAGGAGAAATTCCTCTATAGTTGAACTCAATCCTCGCTTCAAAAGTACAGGTAACCTGGTCTTACCTACTTCGGTCAAAAGTGGGAAATTACTCATATTTCTCGTACCTATCTGGAGTATATCCGCATACTGGCTTACAAGTTCAACATCTCTTGGATCAAGTACCTCGGTTACTATTGGTAGTCCTACCTCTTTCCCTGCCTGATAGAGTAATTTAAGCCCCTCTTCTCCCAGTCCCTGGAAGCTATATGGAGAGGTCCTCGGTTTGAATGCCCCTCCTCTCAGTATCTTGGCATTCGCCGCCTTTATTGCTCTGGCTGTAAGCATAATACTCTCTTCATTTTCTACCGCGCAGGGACCAGCCATTACTACTACCTCATTTCCACCTATCACAACCCCCTTTACATTTATCTGCGTACCCTCTTTCTTCCATTCCCTACTTGCAAGTTTGTAGGGTTTGAGTATAGGGATGACTCTTTCTACACTGGGAAGCGATTCTAACTGCTGTGCCAGTAGCAACTTATGTTCGTCTTTAGCCCCAATAACTCCTATGATGGTCTTCTCTACCCCCTTCGAAACATTTACCCCATAACCTAAACTTTTGACTCTTTCACATATCAGTTCTATATCTCTTTCTGTAGCGTTGTCAGAGAGTACTATTACCATATTCGCCTCTCTTATACATTCATAAAGTCCCGGAGTTCAATCATTCTTTAGTATACCTCCTAATATTTCTGGTGTCACATTTTTGAATTCTCTCACATCCCCTATCTTCAGAGGAATTATAAAAGATAAGGAACTTGTAGTAGCCTTTTTATCTATATAGAAATACGGTATCAGATCCTGAGGGTCCAAGCCCTTAAGTTCTGTTGGCAGATCAAATCTCTCCAAAAGATTTCTTACCCTATCTCTCAGAGAAGGGTCTGTGACCCCCATTGCCTCTCCAAGTTTAATGGCGTACATAATACCTATCGCTACTGCCTCTCCATGGAGATACTTTCTATAATTGGTGGCTGATTCTATCGCATGGGCAAATGTATGCCCAAGGTTCAGAACCTTCCTTATGGCTTTATCCTTTTCATCCATCCTTACTATCTTTGCCTTTAATCTGATAGCCTTTTCGATAGCAGTGATCAATGGATATCTACCACGTTCAAGTATAGAGAAGAAAGATTCTCCATCTATGATTCCTGCCTTTATTATCTCCGTCCATCCAGAGTTAAGCTCCCTTTTAGGTAGGGTTTCTAAAAAATCAACATCTATAAGTACGCCTTTGGGCTGGTAGAATGCACCTACTAGATTTTTCCCCTGTGGAAGATTTACTGCTACCTTTCCGCCAATACTTGCATCGACCTGAGCCAGTAGAGTCGTGGGTATCTGATAAAAGTCTATCCCTCGCATATAGGTAGCAGATATAAACCCTCCTGTATCACAAATAACACCGCCACCTAAGTTTATAATACAGTCACTGCGAGTAAATCTGTTTTCTACAAGAACCCTATACCCTTTTTCTACAGACCTTAACGTCTTGTATCTTTCACCATCCGGCAATACCAATGAGTGTACCTGGACAAATCCATCTTTAATAGAATCAATGACTCTTTCCCCATAGAGTTTCCATACTGTCTCATTGGTCACAATTAGAGCCTTCCTATCCTCTTTTGAAGGAAAGAGGATATTGAACTTCTCTATAATACCTCCGCCTATATAGATGTTATAACTGTTTTCTCCTAGCTTTACTTTTACCGTTCTCATAGGTTGTCAACTATTATATTGATCGGCATAGAATATAGCAAATGGATTCCGAATAAACACGTATTTTAAAATCGAGAAGATATATGACTCAAGATTCTCTTTCCAGTATCCTCAGGATCTCGTTAATGATATCCTCAGGGCTCTTCGTTGCATCTATCGTATAATTGGCTGTCTCTTTATACAGAGGTTCCCTCTGAAAAAGGAGAGAACGAACCTTAGCTTCCCTATCCCCTTCTAGTAGAGGTCTTGTCTTATCATCTTCTGTCCTACTTAGCACAGCCTCTGGACTTACCTTTAACCAGAATACCAACCCTTTATCTTTTAATGCCTTTCTCACTGTTTCTCTGGTTACACAACCTCCACCAGTAGCTACCACAGTATTTCTATCCTCTATGACTGTCAGGATGGTCTTCTCTTCAATATCTCTAAAGTAACCCTCTCCATATCTTTTGAATATCTCACTTATAGATAATCCTTCCTTCTCTTCTATCAACACGTCGGTATCAACAAAATTTCTCCCCAAGATTTCAGCCAGCCTCTTTCCTATTGTTGTCTTTCCTGAAGCCATAAATCCTATCAGTATGATGGGTTTACAGAGATCTAACATAGTCTACATAACGAAAGAATCTGGTTTTTATCTCCTCTAGGGTATTCCCTCCAAACTCTTCCAGGATCTTATCCGCCAAGACCCAAGCCAGCATTGCCTCTGCAATTACTCCTGCTGATGGAACTATACATACATCACTCCTCAAGACAGCTGCCTTTGTCTCTTCCTTGGTCACAAGGTCTATACTTGGCAGAGGTTCTCCTAAAGTTGGTATGGGTTTTACAGCCCCTCTTACAACTACAGGTTCTCCGTTGGTCATACCCCCTTCTATACCACCTGCAAAGTTAGTCTCTCTGTAAAAGGGCCAGGGAGAATGAGCCCTATCATACTTTATTACATCAAGCACCTTGGAGCCAAAGTTCTCTGCACTGTAAAAACCCTTCCCTATCTCCACGCCTTTGACACTTGGGATACTCATAATAGCCTGTGCTATAAGACCATCCAGTCTCCTATCCCAGTGGGTATAGGTCCCAATACCTGGTGGGACATTAAGGGCAACCACTTCAAATATTCCTCCGAGAGTATCGCCTCTCTCTTTTGCCTCATCTATAAGTCTAACCATATCTTCTGAGATTTCTCTATCTGGACATCTCACCGGGGACTCATCAATCAAAATCTCTATATCTTCATCGTTTATATCTACGTCTCTATCTAATCTTACACTTCCAATAGCCCTTGTAAAACTTATAATCTTTATCCCCAATTCACTCAGAAGTCTTTTTGCCACCGCTCCAGCCATTACTCTACTGGCAGTCTCTCTGGCACTTGCCCTTTCCCAAATGTCCCTGATATCACCGGTGTGATATTTTATAGCCCCTGGGAGATCTGCATGTCCTGGCCTGGGGACAGTTATGGGTGTCTGGTTCTTCTGCCAATCCTTATTCAAAAGGACTATAGATATCGGACTCCCTATGGTCTTACCATTTCTTATTCCCGAGTATATCTCGCACCTTTCAGGTTCAATGAGCATCCTCTTCCCTCTTCCATACCCCTGCCTTCTTCTGGCTAATTCTATGTTTATATCATCTTCTGATAAAGGGATTCCACTGGGAAAGCCTTCTATTATAGTTACAAGCCCTCTTCCATGCGATTCTCCAGCAGTAAGAAATCTCATAGATATTCGTTGATCGCCTCCTCCATTATATCTACAGGTGGGTCTATACCTGTCCATATCTTAAATGATGCCGAACCCTGATATACAAGCATCTTTATGCCATTCAAGGTCCTTGCCCCCTGAGCCTCTGCGATCTTCAAGAACTCAGTCTTAGGAGGGTTATAAACAAGGTCTATAGCAGTTGTCTTTTTGGCAATTATTGAAACTGGAACTCTTAACTCTTTCCCTATACCTTCCATACCAAGGGGGGTTGCATTTACTATGATATCCATAACCCCTAAAGAATCCAACTCATCGAAGGGGACAAATGTTATCTCCCTACAGAATAGGTCGTTCAAAAATCTTATAAGCTCCTTAGCCCTCTCCTCGGTCCTATTTGTAATATATAGATCCTTAACATTGAGTCTGCACAGGCTATAAGCCACTGCCTTACCTGCCCCGCCAGCGCCTATAAGCAGGGCTGAAGAGCTGGATATATCAAGCCCTTCCAGACATTTCTCAAACCCATATACATCTGTATTGTACCCTATAAGTTTTTCCTCGGTCACCTTTATCGTATTAACAGCTTTTAAGACTCTTGCCTCCTCAGATAGCTCATCAAGGTAAGGGATGACTGCATTCTTATGAGGTATGGTAACATTAACGCCAAGAATGTTTGTATACTTAAGACCTTTTACAAAATGTTCTATGCCCTCAGGTTTCACATCAATGGCAATATAACAGCAGTCGATTCCAAGGTGCCTAAAGGCTCTATTATGCATTACTGGTGACATACTATGCTTAACTGGATGCCCTATTACAACTGCTATCTTAGTCGAACCCTTTATCTCCATAGCTCTCTATTATAAATATCTTTATACAAATTTCAAGTGATTAAGCTGATCCAACACTGAAATTCAAAATTCAGGGATGTAAATCTCATCTATCTCTCTCCAGCGGGCTTCCCTGATCTTAACATTCCTTATCTGTATATGACTGCAGTAGGCTTCAAAACCAACCTTCGCATACTTCTGATTATCTATCGGATCAGGATCAGTAACCTCCAGCAGTAATCTATCGTCAGCACATATAAAACAGTGTCCGTTTATACTTCCACCCAATATCCTGTAGATCCTCCCAGGCTCAAAGTTAAAAAGAGGAGTACAGGCTGTCAGTTTATACTCTGGCGACTTTTCGATACCAACCTTTCCATTCCACCAGCCCTGAATGCCCGCCACATAGGCATATCCTCTCTGATTTTTCTCCTCGTCCCAGCTTCCATTCCACATAAAATTTATATCATGAGTGCAGGGAAGAACAGTCCTTGCCTCAAACTCAACAATGACATTACCAGGATAATCAAGTCTTGAGACGATCATCCCGGGGAAATTTCCAGGATTCTTCCCTGTGAGCCATTCGTCATCAAGATACCATTCGCCTGTATATACCTTCCAGTATTTCTCCAGGATCTCTCTGGTAAATGGAAGATCATAGAGTATCTTTCCAGATTCGGTGTCTACCTCCTTACGTATAAGCCTTACTGTCATAGTTACCTCCATTTCGATTATAATTACAACTAATATAACATAGGGCTAAAGATCCGGTAAAGTGATAAAAGGGACATCATCTGACCCCAGTGGGATATAAAATCTCTATAAAAGTTTATGAAGGGAGATGATTCAAGATGAAAAAGTTATGGTTGTTGGCTGTCACGTTAATAATGTTTATGCTATTCTTACAGGGCTGTAAATTTTCTCTTTCGCCTGAGGTTTATGTAAGTGATCTGCTGGATTTAAAAGGAGGAGCAGGTAACTCGATCAATATCCCCACAACTATAAAACTAGAGGTGATTTCCAAAGACTCTTTCACAGAGAATAAAGATCGGATAACAATGATACTGCAGGATTACTTTGGTAAAGTCAGTAAGGTCTCCTATGAACAGGATGGATTCAGCAGCTACTATGTGGCACAGATAAATATCCCTGCAGTAAAAGACCAAAAACAGGAGAAGGGACTTGGATATGCTATATTTCTGATAAGACTCGTAGATGATAAGGAAGGTATAAGACTGATATTAACTTTTAACAGGTCAGTTTTTAACAGTCTTAAGGACAGGATTTTTAAAGAATTTTCCCAGACTATAAGTGCAGACGATATGTCTCTCGATATAAATCTTGTAAATGACCTGAAGAACGATATAAATTTAGATGTACAGGGTGTCTATATAGACAAATATCCATGTCCATTCAGGTCAAGATATATATTGGGAAGAAGGGAGAAGGTAAACATAATCTTCTCAGATGTCCTGAGGGACTACCTGATAAAGTCTGGTGATGCAGAGTTTGCCTATATAGTTCTAAAATAGAAGAGTTAGTGGGGCAGGCAAATGCCTGCCCCGATATTCGATATGGAGAAAAGATAGAGCAGGTGTTTATTTTAGGGTTATGATTATAGTATAATTTTACTAGTAAAGTTAAAAATTTGGAGGAGTCAATTGTATAAAGTTACCTGGGATACAGAGACAAATGGAGTACTCCTGGCTGATAATATACCAAGTTCTCAAGAGATTATTCCTCCAAGACCCGTCTT
>CAZZLK010000049.1:0-37678 GCA_964655195.1 uncultured bacterium | reverse complement strand
AGTTCTAGACTGGTAGAGGAAAATATGTAATATGGTGAGTCAGAAGAAGAAACTTGGAGAGATACTTGTAGAAAAAGGGATCATTAATGAAGAGACCCTTCGGAAGGCTATCTCCATTCAGGAAAGAACAGGAGAAAGACTAGGAGAGATACTCTTGAAGATGGGTTTGATAACTGAAGAGGACCTCTATTCTGCCCTTTCTGAGATCTATAATGTTCCCTATGTAAACCTGGAAGAGATAGCTATTGATCCAGATGTAGTTAAACTTATTCCGGAGCATATAAGCAGACGCTATAAGATTATACCTATAAAGTTGAATGGAGATAAGATAGTAGTAGCAATGACAAATCCGGTAAATATATATGCCCTAGATGATGTAAGGATAATAACTGGCAGGGAAGTCGAACCTGTCCTTGCTTCTGAGAAGCAGATAAGTCAGGCGTTAGACAAGATATACACCATACAGAAAGGTTTAGAAGAAACACTTCTAAATATAGCTCCTACCGAAGAGGAAACGGAGGCTCCAGTAGAAGTACTGGAGGATGAGGCTCCTGTAGTAAGGCTGGTTAATCTAACCATTACACAGGCGGTTCAAGAGGGAGCCAGTGACATACACATAGAACCAACAGAGAATGATGTAAAGGTAAGGTTCAGGGTTGATGGAGTTCTTTACGATGTAATGTCCCCTCCTAAGAAGATCTTTCCAACTCTGGTGGCTAGAATAAAGATCCTTGCAAATATGGATATAGCAGAGAGGAGACTCCCTCAGGATGGTAGGTTTAGAGTAACCTCTCAGGGTAAGATAATAGATTTTCGCGTCTCGACTCTCCCTACAATTCATGGAGAGAAGATAGTGCTGAGATTACTGGACAGGTCTGCACCACTTATTGGGCTTGAGAAACTTGGGTTCACTGAGGATGTTTTGGAAAAGTTTGATTGGCTTATACAGAGGCCTTATGGTATGATTCTGGTAACAGGTCCGACTGGAAGCGGAAAGACGACTACCCTGTACTCTGCATTGGCAAAGATAAGCACACCGGAGAAGAATATTATTACCGTAGAAGATCCAGTCGAGTATCAATTCCCCAGGATAAATCAGGTCCAGGTAAATACTAAAGTTGGTCTTACCTTTGCCAATGGATTAAGGAGTATTCTTAGGCAGGACCCGGATATAATTATGATTGGTGAGATTAGAGACAGGGAAACCGCAGAGATAGCAGTCCAGGCGGCCCTTACAGGACACCTTGTCTTGAGTACAATCCACACGAATGATTCTGCAGGAGCTATAGCAAGACTGATGGATATGGGGATAGAGCCATTTTTGATCTCATCCTCGGTTATTGGTATCCTTGCCCAAAGATTAGCCAGAAGGATATGTTCAAAATGCAAGGTCCCTAAGCAACCTACTGAAGAAGAGATAAAGGTATTGAAACTAGGTGAGAATGACATAATATATGAGGGTAAGGGATGCGAGGCTTGTAGACATACTGGTTACAGGGGGAGGATAGGGATATTTGAACTATTAATGGTAGATGATGAGATAAGGTCTATGATAGTAGACAAGGTCCCTGCAAATGTGATAAGAGAGACTGCGGTTAAAAAGGGGATGAGGACCCTTTGGGAGGATGCAAAATTAAAAGTAAGAAATGGAATAACTACTTATAGTGAGATATTAAGAACAGTTTATGCGGGGGGATTATGAATATAGAGGAATTGCTTAGACTTTTATATGAGAGGAATGCGTCTGACCTCCATCTAACCGTTGGGGTTCCACCAACCCTGAGGATATATGGAAGACTTGTTAGAACAGAATTTCCAAGACTTACGCCAGATGATACGAAGGCTTTGGCCTATGCCCTAATGAATCCTGAACAGAGGGAAAAATTTGAACAGAATAAGGAACTGGACTTCTCTTACGGATTGCCTGGGGTGGGGAGGTTTAGGATAAACATATTTCATCAGAGGGGTTCCATAGGATTGGCCATAAGGAGTATCCCCTACAGAATCCCCAAACTTGATGAGCTCGGTCTTCCTCCTATATTAGGAGAATTGACCAAAAAACCGAAAGGTCTTATCCTGGTTACTGGTCCAACGGGAAGCGGTAAATCTACTACCCTTGCCTCTATGATAGATCTGATAAATGAAACTCGTGACTGTCATATAGTAACAATAGAGGACCCTATAGAGTATATGCACACACATAAGAAGAGTATAGTAAACCAGAGGGAAGTGGGTAGCGATACACTCTCTTTTGCCAATGCTCTTAGGTCTGTCTTAAGAGAGGACCCTGATGTGATTCTCATTGGAGAGATGAGAGACCTAGAAACAATTCAAGCTGCCATAACTGCGGCAGAAACTGGGCATTTAGTGTTAGCTACACTGCACACAAATAATGCTGCCCAGACAGTAGAGAGGATAATAGATGTCTTTCCTCCTCATCAGCAGGAACAGATAAAATTACAGCTGAGTAATACCATAGAGGCTATTATATCGCAGAGGCTTCTACCAAGGAAAAAGGAAAAGATACTGAGTGATGGGATGCTTAGAGGTAGGGTGGTAGCAGTAGAGCTTCTCATAGCAACTCCTGCAGTTAGGAATCTCATAAGAGAGGGAAAGGTGCATATGATACCAAACGTCATCCAGACAGGGAGCCAGTTTGGTATGGTAAGTATGGACCAGTCACTGCTCAATCTATATAAAAATGGAGAGATCACAATGGAAGACTTCCTGTATAATGTAACAAATAGAGAAGAGATGCTGAGAATAATAGGAGAACCTGTTAGGTTATGAAAGAGTTTTTGTACAGGGCTAGAGAGAAAAGGACAGGGCAATGGAGAGATGGTTCTATCACAGCTGAAGATGAAAATGTCGTTATAAGAAGATTACAGGAACAAGGACTTATAGTCGTATCTGTAAGAGAAAAGAAGGTATATTTTGACATAAACAAATTTCTGATAAACCTACAGAGGATTTCCCTTAGAGACCTGGTAGTATTTACAAGACAGTTTGCTACTATGTTAAGAGCAGGGGTAGCTCTGGTTAGGGCTTTAGGGATCCTTTCACAGGAAACGAGAAACGCAAGGTTAAAGCTGGCTATAGAGGATATACGAAGAGAAGTAGAGTCTGGAACAGCACTGTCACAGGCTTTAGCCAAACACAGAGATATATTCCCCAGATTGTATATAAGTCTAGTTAGAGTAGGAGAGACTGGCGGTATCCTTGATGTAATGTTTGATAGACTTGCTACATACTATGAGAAAAACGAAGAGATTACCAGGAAGATAAAGGGTGCATCTGCATATCCTATAGCCATTATAGGTATGGCTGTAATTATGGTAATCTTTTTGCTTACATATGTTCTTCCAACATTTTTAAATCTCTTGTTATCATTTGAGGCGCCAATTCCTCTCCCTACTAAGATAGTGATGGAATTAAGCAGTACACTTAGAAATTACTGGTATGTTATCCTTTCGATAGTATTGGTTTTATATCTCCTGTTTAGATTAATTACTTCTAAACCGAAGGGAAAAGAACTATGGGATAGGTTTATATTAAGGATTCCGATAATAGGCAGGATTCAGAAGCTTATGATTCTCTCCAGGTTATGCCATACCTTGAGCATACTTATCTCTGGGGGTGTGCCTATAATAACTGCATTAGATGTGGTAAAAGAGACGTTAGACAGTGTCCCCTATATGAATGCCGTAGATGATGCCAGAAGAAGAATCTCTGAAGGAGAACAGCTATCTGCTACCTTTATAAGAAGTGACCTCTTCCCCCCTATGCTCGGATATATGACAGCGGTAGGTGAAGAGAGTGGATTAGTTGACGAGATGCTCAATAGAGTTGGAGTATACTATGATGGAGAGCTAGATGCTATGATTACTACTCTTACCTCTCTATTGGAGCCTATTCTCATAGTATTTGTCGGTGGGCTGGTTGGTTTTATAGTAATAGCTATGTATATGCCTATATTCCAGATTATACAGACCTTAAGCAGATAGTTATCGGTATTATGCTTGAATTTCCTTTAGATATTTCCCCTTTTAGAAGGCTTATTTCTCTGAAAGAAGTATCGTCAACTATGGATGTAGCTTTTAAACTGGCTAAGTTAGGAGAAAGGAATATGGTAATCTTGGCTGACAGTCAGTGGGCAGGGAGAGGGAAAGACTATAGACCCTGGTTTTCAGATGAGACTTCTCTATCCTTCTCCGTAATAATTGATGGTAGATCTTTAAAAAATAGACAGCTTATAACTCTACTGGCAAGTGTAATTGTTAGAAAAGGTATAATCTCTCATCTTGCAGTCCCTATAAGTTTGAAATGGCCTAATGATATCATATTTGATGGGAAAAAACTGGGCGGTGTACTGGGTGAAAACTTCGAGGATTTTGTAATAATTGGTATCGGCATAAATGTAAATACAGTAGATTTTCCACCTTATCTATCAAATGCTATCTCTTTAAGAAGAATCCTGGGGAGAGAGATAGACAGGATGGAATTACTATTCAGTATTATCAGAGAGTTCTCTATAAACTTTGACCTGTTTATAGACGGAAGCGAACTGTTAATTAAAGAATGGAAAAAGGCTTGCTGTATGCTGGGTGAAAGGGTAAAGTTTAGGAGTTATAATAATATATTGGAAGGTATAGTAACTGATGTATCTAACGATGGTGCACTCGTAGTTGTTACAAATGGACGGAGGAAAAAGATATATTCGACAGATGAATTGATTCTGGAAGAGAACCTGAGAACAATCTGGAGGTAAGAGGTATGAGGGAAATCTTCAGATTATCTGAAAGTGACCTTATGTTTATAGTAGAGACATTATCTCCAGAGCTAAGAGATAAGATAGATGTCGTAAGAGAGGACGAAGAGATCATTAGAGGTATGCTGGAGGATTCTAGACTATTTTCTAGGATAATGAGCGATGATGAGATAATGCTGAAGATATCACCTAAACTCTTCTTTACTGTACTTATGATGAAGGCAAGAATGGACCTCAATAGAGAACTCTACACTATAGAGAGGGATAGATACCATAAGATCCCTGTATTTGATATAGATAAGGTGCGAGAATTGATAAATGAAGATGATGTCTTTGATTATCTTGTAAATATGCTTGTATCTTTTACAAAGACCGAGAGCCAAACCATATATTATGTAATTAAAGGGAGAAGAGGGCTCAGAAGGATAAAATTCTCTGATATAGACGTATTTGATATGTTAAAGTTGGCAGATATGATAGATGAAGATATGAGATTTCCTGTGTATAAAAGAATAGGAGATATTTGTCTCTGGCTTCTAGGCATCTTCCCTGAGTATGTTATGCCCAGGTCATTTGTTCATTCAGCTCTCCCTATGAGAGTAGGGTTTAGGTACAGGTTAAGTGTAGAGGAGTATGAAGAACTAGGTAAGACATTTTATAGACTTGCCGGTAATTCTTATGATGCAAAAGTCTTTGGGCTTGACAAACCTCTCTTACTTCTGAGTGAGAATTTTACAATAGCAGAAAAGCCTCTTAATCTTATATCCGAAAGGTATCTAGCCTTTAGAAAAGACAAGTGGTTTATTTCCCTGAATTAGAAAGCAACACTCAGCTGGACTTTTATTAATTAGTCTGGAGTAAACTATTTAGAAGCTTACTCCAGACTATCTCTTTAAAAACTTTTTAGGAATTAACCCCCGGTTTACCTAGTAAGGACTACAGACTGAATCTTCTATTTATCTCGTCTAATTCTTTAGATATCTCTACTAATCTTTGCAGGTTTGAAGTTATGCTCTCCATAGTAGCTGTCACTTCTTCTACCGCCGCAGAGACCTCCTCAGAAGATGCAGCGTTCTCCTGAGCTATAGCAGCGACACTTTGAATAGCATCAGATATCTTCTTTCCGTCGTTAACCAGGCTAATTATCCCCGAATTTATCTCCTGTATCATACTGCTTATCCCAGTATTAGCCTGAGAGATTTTGTTAAAGGTCTCAGTAACACTAGCACCAATCTCTACCTGAGTGGATATAGTCTTTACCGCTTCATCAGTACTGCGTGCTGCTAATGTAATTCTATTCCTTATTTCTTCTATAAATTGAGAGATTCTCTGGGCACTCTGATTAGATTCTTCTGCTAATTTCCTTACCTCGTCTGCAACTACAGCAAAACCTCTTCCTGCCTCTCCAGCTCTTGCCGCTTCTATTGCCGCATTTAGAGCTAATAGATTCGTTTGAGAACTTATACTCATTATTGTTTCTACTATACGACCTATCTCACCTGCGGTCTGTTCGAGTTCATTCATTACAGTAACAACAGAATTGGTTGCATCGGTGGTCTTGGAGAATCCTTTATTTAGTTCATCAATAACCCGTTGCCCTTCTTCTGTCAATTTCATTGCATCCTGAGCGGTTTTTTCCACCTTTGAAGCATTTTGAGAAAGGTCTTCTATCTTTTTGCTCATAGTCTCTACTGCATTGGATGCTGAAGTTACATTATTTGCCGTCTCTTGAGCCCCATCAGCAACCCCTTGAACTGTACTGGATATCTGTTGTATTGCCATAGAAGCTTGCTCGATATTGTTACTTATATCTCTAGAAAGAGTGCTCAGTGATTCAGAAGAAACCTTAGAACTGGAAATTACGGACCTTAGATTCTCTAGCATTATGTTAAATTCTCTGCCAAGTTTACCGATCTCATCATCGGTAGTGATTTCTATAGCCTTTATGTTTAAATTGCCTTTAGCCACATTGGTTACTGCATTAAGTAATTTATCTATAGGATTCTTTATGCCACTTATCAGTAATAATCCCAAGAGTACTGTCACAGCTAAGGTCACAGCAAAAATAATAACGAGTACTATTGCTTGATTCCTTAAATATTTTGCCTGCATAGCTGACCATTCGCCAGCTCCTTTATCTATTATCTCCCCTATCACATTTAGATCCTCTCTCGCCGTATCAAATTCCGTCAGCCAATTCTTTATGGTATCAGTCTTAATACTTTTACCTGTTTTTATACTTTCGATAAGCGAGTCTGATGTCTGTTTCCAAGCATTTATATGTACTTGAAAGTTAGAATAGATGTCAAAGATATTTCTTCCAGAGTCATCTTTATATATACCCCAGCGATCTTTTGATCGTCCCATTGTATCAATTGCTTTAGATGTTCTTTCTAGGACTTGCGATAGATTACTGGAATAGTCATTTATCAGTTTATCGCTTGGATTATTTGTATATACTATCTCCTGCAACGCTGTGAGAGCCTGATAGAAGTCTCTATCCGCATTTAAAACTAGAGATATACTGGAATAAGCCTCTTCATATAATGCACTTAATAGAGTAGATGTTGCATTATTTAGGGTAAAATAGGAAAATACTCCCACTACTAGTATACCTATAATAGGTATAGCCAGATTTAAAAACAGCTTGGAACCAACGGATAATCTTTTTACCATAATAGCCCTCCTAGTCTTTATTATTCGTATCTATTGGATATACTATCATATACTATATAGTGTCGTCAATGAAAAGAGAATCTATGAATTTTTGTACGGATTACTTTAGACAAGCGAGACGCTTGTCCTAACAATATTTTTAAACTTTATCTGCTACACAAAAAGTTGAGGAGTCGTCGGACTCTTGACATTTTCCTTTTGGGTATTATAATTCTATATAGAATTTTGGTTTTTTTGGAGGATATATGGGGATTACGGAAAGGAGAAGAGAGTTTATAAAGGTACTCTACGAGTTATGTGGGAAGTACGGTAAACCTGTGCACTATTCTCTGGTTGCACAGAAGCTTGGTGTAAGTAAGTGGACCGCTTACGATCTGCTCACTGCACTTAAAGAGGAAGGTTATGTGGAATGTGTCTATACTTTGAATGAGAAAGGAGGTAGAAGTACTCTAGCATTCAGGACTACTCCTAAGGGCGAGAAATTGATCTGTGAAGATGAGAAGAGGGAGAATCTGAGTAAAGTAATAGAAGAGATGAAGGAGCACCTTAAAGTCCTTAATGGATTGTCCGTAAATGAAGTCCTTCAATCTAGTATGAAGGAGATATCCTCCATTAGATCACCACTACTTAAGGCTTTAAATATAAGTGCAGTACTTTTTATCCTTAGCCAGAAGTTAGCTGTAAATTGGGACAGTATATCTTCGGCTTATCAGACTCTGTCGAGGAGTATAGATCCCCAGAGCGGACTTTTGGGTTTGACTGCTTTACTCATAGGTGTTATTGTCGCTAAGATAGGATTGAATAAGTACAACAACCTTATAAGTCCGAAGATTAATTCTCTATTAGACAGATATAAAGAGTTACTCAATGAATTGTCAAGTAGGGACAAAGAGATCCTTTTCGATATTACTAAAGATATATTCGGAGGTAAAATTCTAATAGGAGAGGAGGAATAGGCTTATGGCATTTTTTGATTTTGCTAAACGTTATGTGGGGGGATTTGTTTTAGAGGAAGGGTTAAATTATCTAGCTAAAAATCCTGAACAGAATCTGGAAAAGCTTATCAATCTGGCGAGAAGGTTTGTCAGAACGGACTGGCATAAGGCACAGCTCGAACAGGTAGCAAATTATCTGCTTAACGACACTCCACAGAGGGAGTTTGCTATAAGGCTACTGAAGAATACTCATCCAAATGTCAGGTCCAAGATGTTTGTGGACTTCTTTATCAACGCAGTATTCTTAGGTGTCCCAAAACAGATGGAGATGAGTGAGAAGCTTGGTGTCCATATCCCCTGGTTCATACTCATAGATCCGACAACTAGTTGTAACCTCAGATGTGTCGGATGCTGGGCAGGTGAATATCAGCAACATTTCAGCCTAGGGAAAGAACTTATGGATAGGATAATTACCGAAGCAAAGGAATTAGGTATCTACTT
This sequence comes from uncultured bacterium, assembly GCA_964655195.1. Classification (GTDB taxonomy): domain Bacteria; phylum DUMJ01; class DUMJ01; order DUMJ01; family DUMJ01; genus DUMJ01. The sequence continues at coordinate 28,798 of CAZZLK010000049.1, read as the reverse complement.
CATAACTGTATCTGGTGGAGAGCCGTTCCTCAGTAAAGAGTTTATCGAAATAGCAGAGAAGCATGAAGACGTAATTTTCCATACCTACACTAACGGAACACTTATAGATGAGAAGATGGCAAAGAAGATCGTAGAGCTTGGTAATATCGCTCCTGCTATAAGTTTAGAGGGTTTTGAAAAGGAGACGGACGAGAGGCGTGGCAAGGGTGTATATGCAAAAGTAATGAAAGCTATGGATTTATTAAGAGAGAACGGAGCAATATTTGGATTCTCTATCACTGCAACTCGTAAGAATATCGACGTCATTACAAGTGATGAGTTTATAGATCACCTTATCGATAAGGGCGTTGCATTTGGATGGGTATTTATGTATGTTCCTATAGGAAGAGACCCGGATCTCAGTCTGATGCTTACCCCAGAAGAGAGGGCAAAGGTTAGATCAGCGGTACATCACTGGAGAGCCGATAAACCTGTCTTTGTTGCTGATTTCTGGAATGACGGACCATATACCGGTGGATGTATAGCAGGTGGTAGAAACTACTTCCATATAAATGGTAAGGGCGATGTAGAACCGTGTGCATTTGTTCACTTTGCGGTGGATAACATAAGAGATAAGAGTCTGGTTGAAGTTCTTAAGTCTCCACTATTTGCAGAATATCAGAAGAGGATACCATTCAATAAGAATCTCTTAAGACCCTGTCCGATTGTCGATAATCCCTGGGCTTTAAGGGAGATAGTAACTAAGGTGGGTGCCAAGTCTACAGATGGTGGTTCTGAGGCATTACTGACCTCTGAACTGGCAGAACCTTTAGACAGATATGCAAATGCCTGGGGTGCTATAGCAGATAAGATATGGGAAGAGAATTATGTGAAAAAGGCAGAAGAAAAGGTGAAGTAATATGGAACGTGTAAAAGAATCCGAGAAGGAATTCAGACACGGAGACTGGGGTCCAAAGTATATAATGAGGGGACCTCGGATAGAGTGGGGAGTGCTTAAACTTATACCGGGAAAGGAACTGGGAGCTCATTATCATAAGGAAGTTGAAGAGACCTTTTATGTGATCTCTGGAAAGGCTCAGATGATAGTGGATGGAAAGGCTTTTGAAATCTCAGCTGGAGACGCTATAAGAGTTGAAGCTCCGGAGGAACATAATATCGTCAATCCCTCCGAGGATTTTCTCGCCATATTCATAAAATCTCCATATCTACCTGAGGATAAATATACTAAATAGCCCTACTAGCGCTCCCCCTTTCCTCCAAATAATAGATTTCTATTTTTTAGTACTACAGGTATTCCAGCAACGATAATCGAATAGTAAGTAGTAATCCTGTATATTGTTATAGCTAAGAGAAGAAATCTAGAAGAAAGTACAGATACCTTAAAGGATGTATAAAATATTGCCTCTATGCCACCACTAGCTCCAGGTGTCGGAACATAAGAGGCAAGGGATGAGAGTAGTATCTGAACACTGAAAAATGTTAAAAAGTTTATCTTTAGACCTGTGAGTCCTACTACAGGTAGAAAGAGTAGATAGGAATACATCAGTATCAGAATAAGCATTAATGAAAAATCAATAAGTACTATCTTTTTATTTTTCAATAACTCGTTGGCGCTCAGCTTTAGATTGTCTATCCATACATAAACCTTTTCTTCCCATCTCTCTATAAAGATCTTTAGTCCCTTAATCTTTTTGAGGCTGGCAATTATATATTTAAACATATCGGGTCTTATCATAGCTAACCAGGTAAACCCAGTCGATAATAAGCTGCTGGCGAACCCCAATGCTATCATCGTCTTCCCGATGTTCCATTGGGATAATTTAGGGATTATAAAAATGAGTGCATAGACATCTATACCCAATACTATTAGGAGATATTCAAATGTTCTAAGAAGAATTATACTTGTAGCAGCCTCACTTTTTATCCCTTTCTTCGTTAAGAAGTATATCTGGAATGGTTGTCCCCCCATAGAGGATGGTGTTATTGCTGAGAAGAATGAATACAAGAAACAGGACTCTAAAGCTTCGATGTACTTTATATTTCCTTTAAGGGTAGATACTATCATATAGAGTTTAAAACCATCTATAAGAATACAGACTAAGTTTATGATAAGACCTATAAAGATTAATTCTAAGGCTTCTTTGCTTGAAAGATCAGAGATTGAAACTTTCTCTTTAAAGGCAGAGTTAATGATTAAAATGACAGATATACTAGCCAAAAAGGCTACCAATATATTTACAATAATCCTACGGTTCATTAGATTAATATTATAACATCTAATTGTAGTATAATAGTAGTTAGCTATGTTGGGAATAGATATAGTAAGTGTAGAGAGAATAGAGAGGGCAATAAAAAGAAGAGAAAGGTTCCTGTCTAGAGTATTCTCTCGAGAGGAGATCGAAGAAGTCAAGGGTCATAAGAGATTCTACGAGGCTCTAGCTGGTAAGTTTGCCTGTAAGGAGGCGGTAATAAAGGCTCTAGGAGGTGGACTTTCTCCTAAAGATATATCTGTTATGCATAGAAAAGATGGATCTCCGTATGTTATATTGAGTGATAGGGCCAAGAAAAGGTTTGAGAGTTTTATGGTGAACAGTATAGTAGTGAGTATAAGCCATGATGGGGGATTTGCTGTGGCTATAGCTATGTTAGAAAAGGGAGTGCTGTAGTTGCTGGAATATTTAAGCAAGAAAGAATCTAGAATAATAGTTGGATTAATGTCCGGGACATCCGCCGATGGAGTTGATGCCAGTATAGTAGAGATAAAGGGACACTCTAGAGAGTCCAAGGTTAAGCTTATACATCACTACCATTATGAGTATCCTAGAGAGATAAAAGGGCTTATCCATAAGCTGTTTGATATAGAAAATGCCAATATCCCTCTCTTATCAAATGTTAACTTTCTGTTGGGTGAGATCTTTGCAAAAGTAACTCTGGAGGCGATAAAAGAGGCAGGCTTATCTAGAGACGGCATAGACCTTATAGCCAGTCATGGACAAACGATCTTCCATTTTCCATATCCGCAGGAACTAGGAGGGTTTCAGATCAGATCTACACTTCAGATAGGAGAAGGGGCAGTCATAGCGGAAAGGACAGGTATTACTACCATATGCGACTTTAGGGTCAGAGATATGGCAGTGGGGGGGCAGGGTGCTCCGCTTGTGCCTTTTGCAGACTGGATATTATTTACAAGTAGCTCGGTTAATAGAGGAGTCCTTAATATAGGAGGAATAGCAAATGTAACTATTATACCGAAGGATGCGGATATAGATGATGTTATAGCTTTTGATACAGGTCCGGGAAATATGGTAATAGATGAAATAGTAAGGATTATCTCTGGTGGCAAGTTAAGCTTCGATTTGAATGGAGACATAGCTAGAAAGGGAAATATTTCGAAAGAATTATTGGAAACAGCTTTATTACATCCCTACTTTGATATGTCTCCTCCAAAGACAACGGGAAGAGAGGTTTTTGGAAAAGCCTTTGCTTCTACCTTTTATGAGAAGGGAAAATCTCTCTGGCTTAAGGATGAGGATATAGTAGCTACTGCTACTGCCCTTACTGCGACTACCATAGCTAATTCTATCTGTCAGTTTGAGATAGATGAACTGATTATAGGTGGAGGAGGTGCTTATAATAGTTATCTGATTGAGATGCTGAACAGGTTACTTCCGGAGATTAATATAAAGACACACGAGGATTTTGGCATTCCTAATCAGGCTAAAGAAGCCTTAGCATTTGCAATACTGGCAAACGAAGTAGTCTTTAATTCCCCCAATAATGTTCCTAGAGCTACCGGTGCCAGAAAGAGAGTGGTACTAGGGAAAATTGTACCAGGAGGTTAAATTTATGACTCATACTATATTGATTGCTGGTTATGGTGGACAGGGTATTCTATTTATGGGTCAGTTCTTTGCCCATCTTGGAATGGCTAACAATATGCGGGTAACCTGGGTCCCTTCTTACGGGCCAGAGATGCGTGGAGGTTCAGCTAATTGTACTGTTGTTATCTCTTCTGATGAGATAAAATTTCCAATAGTAACAGATCCAGAGGCCGTTATACTTATGAACGAACCTTCATACAGGAGGTTTAAGGACAAGTTTTCTCCGAAGTATAAGATAGTGAATACTTCTCTTGTTGATATAGAATCTGAAAATGATGTAATAGGAATACCTGCATCTAAGATAGCAGAAGAATTGGGTAATGTAAGAGTGGCAAATATGGTGATGGCAGGAGGTTATGTAGAACTTATAAGGGATTTAGATGCCTCTAAGGTTGAAGAAATACTCAAGAATCTTCTAAAAGAGAGGCTTCATCTTTTAGAGATAAATCTAAAGGCATTTGAGGCAGGAAGAAAATATATCGGAGGTAAAGAGTGGAAAGAATTATAGAGAGATTGATCTCATTACTGAAGATTTCAAGTCCATCTGGGAAAGAACACGAGGTAGCTAGATTTATAAGAGAGATGGTAGAAAGTTGGGGGTATTCTGTTACTCAGGATGATCTGGGCAATATGTTTATAGAATCCAGCAAAACTCCAAGGTTATTCCTCAATGCTCATATGGATACAGTAACTCCCTGTGATAATGTGAATCCGATAATAGAAGGCGACATTATCAGATCTGATGGTAGAACGATTCTTGGAGCTGATGATAAAGTAGGTATCGCTGTAATTTTGGAACTTTTAGAGAATTATAAAGATGACCCTTTGCCGGTAGAGGTTATATTCACAGTTCAGGAGGAGATCGGACTTGTTGGAGCTAAGGCGATAAAGAGAGATATGATAAAGGCTCCGTGTGGTTTTACCTTAGATGCAGGTGGTCCTGTCGGTAATGTTATTATAGGTGCCCCTTCTCAATATACCTGGACATACAGGATCTATGGGGTATCAGCTCATGCAGGAGCATATCCAGAGAGAGGTGTAAATGCAGTACAGTTAGCTTCTAAGCTGATTCTTTCTCTCCCCATAGGCAGGATAAACGATATGACCACCGGAAATGTTGGTGTAATCTCTGGGGGTAGGGCTACAAATATAATACCAGATGAGGTAGAAATAAGAGGAGAGTATAGAAGCAGAGACGAGGGATACCTTCACACCTTACTTACCAATCTGGAGAAGGCATCCAGCATAGTAGAAGAGGGAGGGGGTAAGACCAAGCTGGAGTACAGAAAGGAATATACCCGTTTCGATCTAAAAGACAGTGATTTTTTGAAGAAGACTATCGATGTCATTAAGAGTAATGGTTTTAATCCCAACACGATATATATGGGGGGAGGAAGCGATGCAAATATATTTAATGAGCAGGGGATACCTACTCTACTTCTGGGGATAAGTGGTAGTGAAGCCCATTCTAAAAGAGAATTTGCAAAGATAAGTGAGATAAAAGATGGGTATAGATTGATTGAATCGGTAGTAAAATCTCTGGTCCAGTAGGAGGTAATGATGATTACAGGTATAGGACATATAGCCTATAGGGTCTCAAATTTAGATGAATCCCTGAAGTTTTATTGTGGTATCTTGGGTTTTAAGGAGGCATTCAGATTATACAATGATCAGGGAGAACTCTGGATCGTCTATCTAAAGATAAGCGAAAATAACTTTATAGAGCTATTCCCCTATAAGGGAGAATTAGAGAAAGGATATGAAAATAGGAGCTTTCAGCATCTGTGCCTTCTTGTAGACGATATAGAAAGGACACTGGGTGAACTTTCAAGTAGGGGGTTAACTATTCAGGGTAAACCCAATAAGGGTAAAGACGGAAACTATCAATACTGGATAACCGATCCAGATGGGAATAGAATTGAACTTATGCAGATTATGCCCGATTCTTTACAGGCAAGATCTTAGTCTAGAGAGGTGTCCTGGATGAAGGGTAAGACATTTCGTATAGAATTTCTCAGAGAGAAGGATAAGGATACAGGGGTTATGGTTACAAGACTCACCGATGGGGTAGGGAACAGTATTCATCCATATTTTACTCAAACACTTGTCTCTGAAGATTCCAAGATACTACTAATAGAGTCTACGAGATCGGGTAGATGGCAGTTATTCAGTCTTGAGGTAGATACGGGGCTTATGGTTCAGCTCACGGACGATTTCAATATATTCCCCCACAAGTCCTGCCTTGATCCAAAGAAACTTATTGCCTATTACTGGGATGGGAGGATACTAAAGTCCGTAGATCTGCAGACATTGAAGACTGAAGAGATCTATGTAGCTCCTTCAGGTTTTCATACAGGTATACTCTCACTATCTGGAGATGGAAAGTATCTTGCCTTTGTCTACTCAGAGGACCTGGAAATGAGTACAGGAACAGGCGCTCAGTACTCTCAGATGTTAGAACACCTGTACAGAAGACCTACCAGTGTTATAATGAGGGTGGATTTGAAAGGTGAGAGGATAGAAGCAGTTTGGGGGGAGAGGGAATGGATAAGCCATGTAAATATAAGCCCGGTGGATCCGGATATAATACTGTTCTGTCATGAAGGTCCTTGGCATCTTGTTCAGAGGATGTGGATAGTAAGGGCAGATACTCATGAGATATACCCGATCTTACAACAGAAAAGATACCTGGAGAGAGCGGGACACGAATATTTTACTAGAAGTGGTAAGGTTGTTACTCAGTATAGTGTTAGAGAGACATCAAGATCTACAGGGTGGACATTCTTTGATGTTATAATGGATACAGATGGGACCATCTTGGGGAAGTACAGATATCCTGGTCCATCACCGACTCATATTCAGACAAACCCAACAGAAGACCTCTTTGTTGGAGATGGTGCCTTCCCGACCCCTGAGTTTAAAGATGGAAGAGATTACATAGGACTTATAAGACACAGGGATGATATGTGTGAAGTGAGACCTCTATGTCATCATGGTTCTTCCTGGTTAACGCAGGAATCGCATCCTCATCCAATATTTACCCCCGATGGTAAGAATGTGATATTTACATCTGACAGGGAAGGGGTCTGTAACGTGTATATGGCTCCAGTTATAACCTAGACTGATCTTTATTTCAAGATAAATACTGCTCTCACTGCTACCATTATCTCTTTTTCAATAGTAGTTGTATCGTACGTCCCGTAATCACTCACTTCCGTTGAGTTTGGAGCCAATACCTGAACTACCCCCATACTTGCAGATTTTAGCCTTCCTACCCTTTGTCCTGTACTCTGGGCAATTCTTTCTGCTCTTGCCTTGGCATCGTTCATCGCCTCTGTAAGTAAGGATACCCTCAATTCTGGAAGTTTTGAATAGTAATACTCGAGAGACTCTGTAGAGAATAGAACCCCTCTATCTAGGAGTCCCTGAAAATTCTTTGCCAGACTGGTTATCTTCTCTACCTCTTTAGACTGAAGCTCCACTGTCTGTCTCAGGATATACTCTCTGGGAGCCTCCCTATTATATATCCATGGTTTCTCTACAGATACTGGAGATATCATAACGTCTTTTGTATCAATCCCGTTTTCTTTATAAAATTCTAGGACTTTACTCAAGTCTCTACTTATCTGCTGGTATCCCTTGCTTAAGGAGTCTTCTGGAACATTCCTGCTGAATACTCCAACCCATCTGACTATATCAGATGTTACCCTTATCCTGGCAGAGCCTGTTACACTGAGGGTATTTTCTAGAGACTTCACCTGATAGAATGTATAAGAGCCGATACCAGCACTGATGATTATACTTAATCCCAGTATTATTGCCCATAAAATATGTTCGTTTTTCACTTCTGGCCTCCTAACCTATCAAATCGAATATATTATCTGATCTTTTTATAATAGTCCTGGGGTCAATCCTTTCTACCCCAATCTTTTTAGCTTCCTCCTCAGCCAGAGATTCTAACTTGAACTCAATTTTAAGCTCAAATGGAGGAGAGAATTTTAGTGGCTTAAACTCTCTTACGCGCTGTACCGCTCTTTTTACCCCTTCATATATCAGTTTCTGGGCATCTTTTGGATGTAGAGAAAGCGCGCAATTCCTGCCAAATCCTTCCTTTACGGCAACAGTCTCTATATCCCCGAGGATTCTTTTAGCCTCTTCTACTCCCTTACTGCAACTAGAGACAAATATGACAGGTACATCCAATACCCCTGCCAGACTAGCATCCAATCCTATCTCTCCTATCTCTACATTATTTAGCCACATCCGCTGTATCCCTATGGATGAATAACTGTGAGACAGAATACCACTTTTTACTCCAGCCATAGGATGATACCCAATAAGAATCATTCCATCAAATGAACTATCAAGTGCGGGAAATCTTCTGGGTCTTGGATTTCCTAGAAATATCTTGACGCCCGGTAATAACTCCTCGTAGATCAGGATCTCTGTTCCCCCATCGTGTTCATCATCAACTATTATTTCTTCTACTCCACATTCCTTTAAGGCTTCTATGGCGCTGTTGACTTCCTGAGTAAGTTCTCTTCTGGCAAATTCGTACTGTTTGCTACCGGGCATTAGAGGTTTTCCAGCTTCGCCTACCACACAACAGGCTCCTTCCAAATCGGCTGAGATATAAATCTTCAAATGATTCACCTCCTTTAAAAACTGCCGGATGACTTTAAAGAACACTTAACAAAATCTTAAATATTTCTTAATATACTCTTATTTTTCTCTTAACATTTCTCTCTTAATCTATAAATAGATAATTTAAGTAAGATTTTACTAACTTGGCAGTCTAGTTATCTCTTAAACCTCCTCTTCATATATTTGGGCTAGGGGGTTCCTAGCCCAAAATTTTTTATTCTTCCAGAACCATTATATCCAGAAGATTCCTATATCTCTCTCTATAATCCAATCCGTATCCTACCACAAATACATCAGGTATTTCAAAACCCCTATAATCTATGGGGATATCTACTATGCGTCTGCTGGGACAGTCTAAAAGTGTGCATACCTTAAGAGATAGAGGGTTTCTTGTCCTCAGGTTTCTCATAAGATACCCTAGGGTCAACCCGGTATCTACTATATCCTCTACAATAATTACGTCCCTTTGAGATATGTCTACATCTAGATCCTTTGTTATTCTCACTATCCCTGAAGAGCTACCACTATACTTGGATATGGACATAAAGTCTATAACGAATGGTATGGTAAGATGACGGGTGAGGTCGATGGCAAAATATACAGCCCCTTTCAGGATACAGACCAGGATTGGCTCTTTCCCTGAGTAGTCCTCGGAGATTATCCTTCCGAGCTCTTCTATCCTTTTATTGATCTCCTCTTTTGATATCAGAAGCCTCTCTTTCATACAAGACCAAACTTGCGGAGTATATTTTTATAATCCTTCCCGTAGATCATCTTTATATTTACGTTTGGGTACAATTCTTTAAGTCTTTTGATTTTTCTATTCTTATAGTTAACCAATCTCTGCCTCTGAGTCGTAAGCTCTATGTAAAGATCGAAGTCTGGTAGATAAAAATCTGGGGTAAACGCAGAGGTTATATTCCCCTCGCTATCGCACTCGAGGATAAATGTCTTTGGTTCATAGAGCCATCTTATCCTGTAAAAATCCAAGAGCTTTGCGAATTCTTCTTCAGATGAATGGGCAAAATGAGGTACAGAGCCTGTAGCATCCCTAAGGGTTTCGGTATCTATCTCTACCTGTTCAGGAGTATTTCTTTCTGCAAGTCTTATTGAACGTATTATCATCTTGACTGCACTAGATACATCAAAATAGTCCATATTTATTATAAGACTATAAAGAGAAGGATCGTGCCAGTCTCCTCCAAAGATCTTATTTATATATAGATCTCGTCTACGGTCCTGTTCTGATATGAGTTTCAATGCGCTGACTTTATCCAGTTTATACTGAGCCATCACTGCTTTTACCCTATTTTCAATAGAGCCTATAAGCTTTACATGGAATGCATAAGGATGATCTTTAAAGAGAAACTGCCCTCCTCTCCCTAAAAGTACAATGGGCTTCTCTTTCGCCAGATTGAGTATAACCTCATTCATAAGTTCTATGTATTTCTTTCTCGTCTCATTAAAGGGCTGTAAGGAGCTCTCTTCCAGAGACTCCAACTGCTCTTCAGTTAAGCCGTATCTGATCATAGCCTCGTTAATATAGCTTTTATTTATGAAGAGAAATTTTAGCCTTCTAGCCAATCTCTCCGCTACTTCTGTGCCGTTACAACCAAACTCCCTGGATAGGGTAATAATCTTTATATCCATCTTAAAGAATATTTTAGCAGAAAAATGGAAGATTTAATACTATACGCTGTATCAAAGAAGAATCAGTGGTATGTTTTTGATAATTATGTTATACTTTAAAAAACATTTTTTATTTTTGGAGGTGCGAGATGTTTTACAGATCCTCTTTTATAGGTTTATCATTACTGATATGTATCGCTGTCTTTTCTCCATTAGGACTTACTCAGGAAGGCGTAACTGTGACCTGGGAGAAGACATTTGGAGGTGGAGGCTGGGATATGGCAGTTTCGATGGAAAAAACTTCTGACCAATGCTATATCTTAGCAGGGGAGACAAGATCTTATGGGACAGAAGGTGATATCTATGTGTTAAAGCTCGATGAGATGGGGAATCTGATCTGGGAGAAGAATTTTGGAGGAACAGATTATGATTATGCAGAGTCTATTATAGAGACTTTAGATAGGGGATATGCAATTGTTGGGATGACGAATTCCTTTGGAGCTGTAGAAGAAGATATCTATCTGTTGAAATTAGATGCAGATGGAAATCTTATCTGGGAAAAGAGATTTGGTGGGAAAGGGTACGATGAGGCATTTTCTATCCGGGAGACTTCAGATGGTGGATATATTATCTGTGGTGGGGCAAATCCCTCTCCAGAAGAGGACCTTGATATCTACTTATTGAGACTTAATAGAGATGGGGAGATATTATGGGAAAAGACTATTGGTGGTGATGATGAAGAGATGGGAAGAGTAGCTCTTTTAACTCCTGATGGTGGATTCCTTGTTCTCGCATATAAAGGTTCAGAGGAGGACAGAGATATCTATCTGCTAAAACTTGATAAGGATGGTAATATCTTATGGGAGAAGATTCTGGATACTGATATTAGTGTGTTTCCAATTTCTATGAATAAAACTTCTGACGGTGGATATATATTCTCAGGTTACAAAGGTATCTCTGATACTTATAGTGCTTACGTAGCAAAACTTGATGAAGAGGGTAACCTGATATGGGATAAGACATTTGGTGGTAGTGGTTGGGATGTGGCAATAGATGTAAAAGAGACCACAGACAGATGTTATGTTGTGGTAGGAAGGACTAATGCCTCAGAGAGTGAAGGAGCAGATGTGTGGATATTAAAATTGGATGTAGATGGAAATCTAATTAAGGAAAAGACCTGTGGTGGCAGCCAGGACGATGTGGGTGCTTCTGTATGTGAGGCTTTTGACGGTGGATATATCATAGCCGGCCAGACCACCTCCTTTGGAGCAGGAGAGAGCGATGTCTATGTATTGAAGGTTGATTCTGGTTTTTGATGCTACAAGAATAATATACATCTTCTGGAGATTAAAATGAATAACAAGAGTATAGTGATCTTTTCTTTTATAGCTGTCTCAGTTTTGCTTCTGGTCTGTTTGATATTTGATTGTTTTGGTCAGAAGAATCTTAAGGAGGTGGCTATGGAAGGAGAACTAAGAGAATACAATGGGGAAAAACTTTCATCTATATCTGCCTTTAGGGAAAATTCGATATCTGGAGCACCAGATGTCGATCTTGATTCCTATAGGCTTGAAGTTGTCAACTCAGTTGGTAATAGTAAATCTTACAAATATGAAGAGGTCTTGGGAAAGTTCACTTCGATGAAGAAGGTTGTTAGTCTTTATTGCGTTGAAGGCTGGAGTGTTAGGGTACTTTATGAAGGTGTATTAATGAGAGAAATCCTTCAGGATGTTGGTATAACAGAAAATGATAAGATAGTTATACTACACTCGATCGATGGTTATACCACATCACTGCCAGTAGAGTACTTTTTGAAAAATGATATCATCCTAGCGTATAAGATAAATGGTGTAACTTTGCCTAAGGAGATCGGATTTCCATTTCAGCTTGTGGCTGAAGATAAGTGGGGATACAAGTGGGCAAAATGGGTTAATAAGATTGAGTTAAGTTCAGACGTTAATTTCAGAGGCTTTTGGGAGAGTAGAGGCTATTCAAATGACGGAGACTTAGATAAATCTTTCCTGGAAGACTGATCAGGAGGATATAAGATATGGAAATTGCATCTTCTAACAGCCCTATTAAAAGTATAGGGATAAATGGACATCCCTTGATGTGGGAAGGAGATTTGAAGCGGTTGGAGGACTCATTGACATATTTTGAGTCTATAGGTTTCAACCATGTGGAAATTCCCCCTCATGGATTAGATGTGATCATAGGGGGAAGTATCAATAAGAAGAGGTTAGAGAGGATTAAGAGCATTCTTCAAAAGTTTACATTGAATTATACAGTCCACGCCCCAGATCCCCTTAACCTGATGGATATTAAAAATACTAACTTACACAGGTCAGTCTTTAGGGCATCGTTAGAGTTTACCTATGAGATCGGGGGGAGACTTTTAGTTTACCATGCTGGAAGAGTACCGGTAGATTGTGCCAAAGACGAGGCTCGGCTTGAAGATTTGAAGGCTATGGAAAGAGAACTGCTGAGAGAATTTTCTGATTTAGCTTCTAGAGCTAATATCCTCATAGGAGTTGAAAATGCTGATATAGACTCTAATATAGCTTTTGGAAAGACATATGCCTATAGTGCCTTTATAGATAAGCTAGTGGATCAGGTGGTAAAGATAGCAAGGCCGAATGTTGGCATTACTTTTGACTTTGGGCATGCAAAGGTGGCATCAACCTATTTTGGCTTTGACTATTTCTCTTCAATAAAGCTTGCATCCCCATATATAAATAGCCTACATATATATGACTCTTTTGGAATACCAAACGATGTGGAAGAAGATCTTCCGTATATCTTTCAAGTTATTTATGGACTGGATGACCTCCATCTTCCCTTGGGTTGGGGGAGACTTCCATTAGAGGAGATCTTTAAGAGCCTTGAGATATCTCAAGCATTTATGACCATTGAGCTTAATCCAAGGTATAAAGATGAATATGCTGAGAGTCTTAGAATCGCAAAATATCTGGCTTCACTGATAAAGGAAAGGGGCAAATTTTAACTCATACAAAATTTGCCTATATTATACTTGGAGGAAACTTTAAACTTGTATTTCCTCCTTTTTAAATATATAATTTCTCTAAAACTCTAGAAAGGTGGAGGAGAGAAGATGACTCATAGAGAAAGACTACTGAGATGCCTTAAGGGAGAGACTGTTGATAGAGTCCCTGATTTTGAGTTTGGAGCATGGGAGCAGACCATAGAAAGATGGCATAATGAAGGGTTACCAAAAGAATATGTAGGTACAGATGCAGCGATAGACTACTATTTTCACACAGATAATACAGAATATGGCCCTATGCCATATGTACGGACAGGGCTATTACCAGGTTTTGAATATAAGGTCCTTGAAGAGAAGGAGACCCATCTTATAGTTCAGGATGGAGATGGTGCTATAGCAGAGGTAATGAAACCAGAGTATGGGGCATCAATACCAAAGTATTTAAGATTCGCCATAGAGACCAGAAAGGACTGGGAGAAAATCAGAGACGAGAGATTAAACCCCGATGACCCCAGGAGAGTTCCAGAAAATATAGATGAGCTATGTAAACTTACATTTGATGCTGATTATCCTATATTCATTAACTGTGGCTCCCTGTATGGTTGGTTGAGAAACTGGATGGGGGTAGAGAGACTTTCTGTAACGCTCTATGATGACCCTGAGTGGGTAGAGGAGATGATGGAACATTTGACTATGCTTATGCTTAAGGTTTATGAGAAGATAGCTGGAAAGTGCAAGATAGATATGGGATTATGGTGGGAAGATATGTGTTATAGACAGGGTCCTCTTATCTCTCCGGCTATGTTTAAGAAACTTATGGTTCCCCGTTATAAAAGGGTTACTGATTTCCTGAGGAATGAGTGCGGATGTGAATTCCATATGTTGGACTGTGATGGCAATATACATCAGCTTGTTGGCTTATGGTTAGAGGGAGGAATAAATGTTATGTTTCCTCTTGAGGCAGCTCACACAGATGCGTATAAGATTGCCGATGAGTTTGGTAAGAAAGTAGCTTTAAGAGGTTACTTTGATAAAAGAGCACTCATAGCAGGAAAGGAGGCTATAGACAAAGAGTTTGAAAGGATAACTCCATTACTTAAGAGGGGAGGATTCATTCCACATACAGATCACAGGGTTCCTCCCGACGTCTCCTGGGAGAACTATAGATACTACAGGATGAAAAAGTGTGAACTTATAGGTAAAGAGTATAGAGAGGGTAATCAAGAGCCTCCTAAGAGGACAAAACTTACATTTCTAGCGTAAGTTAAAGGGGCAGGACTACCTGCCCCTTCTGTTTTTATAGTAAGTTATTTGCCCATTTTTCTTAAATTTTCTATACATCGTCTGACTGATTCAAGTGGAGGACGCCCTGGGGTTTCATACTCTACTATATACCATTCAGTACCTCCTATAGTTTCGCACAGGTTGAATATATCCTCCCATTTTACTTCTCCTTCACCTATAGCTGGAGCGGTGAATGGATATTCCTTCAGATGAACCGTAATTGCACGTCCTGGATACCTCTTTAGTATCTCTATAGGATTTGCTGATCCATGCATAGCATTTCCTATATCTAACTGCATAATCACATCTCTACTGGTGTTTTGAAAGAGCAAGTCCCAGGGGATTTCCCCATCTATAGGTCTAAATTCTATATCATGGTTGTGGTATCCGACCCTCATCCCGTAGGGTTTTACCTTCTCTGATATATCTGCTAGTAACTCTGCAACCTTTAGCCATCCTTCCTTTGTCTTTGTGTATTCCGGAGGTAGTGCAGGAACTACAAGGAACTTATTGCCCAGGATAGAATTAAACTCCACTGTCTTTTTCAACTCGTCACCCAACAATGTATTGATTCCAAGATGAGATCCAGCCACCTTTAGATTGAAGTCATCTAGTATCTTCTTGATCTCTTTCGCCTCCAGATTATAATATCCAGCAAATTCTACCCCCTCGTACCCCATTTGAGAAACCGCCTTAATCGTTCCAATAAAGTCTTTTGCACAATCTTCTCTTACCGAATACAACTGTAGAGCTATTGGTATTTTTGCCATATAGTCCCTCCTGTTTTTTCTTTTATTCTAACATAATCTATGATAGAATGGACTCCAAGGAGGAGTATTCTATGGAAACAATACTTAAAGTAAGAAATTTAAAGAAAACATATGGCAGAATCTATGCCCTGAAAGGGATAGATTTTGATGTAAAAGAGGGTGAGATCTTTGCTCTTATAGGACCTAATGGGGCGGGTAAAACTACTACTCTAAGAATTATTGCCACCCTTCTTTCTCCTGACGAGGGTAGCGTAGAACTTGTAGGATATGATGTGAAAAAGGAACCTGAGAAGATTAGAGAGATGATAAGTTATCTTCCTGAGGAGGCTGGTGCCTACAAGAATCTGACTGGTATAGAGTATCTGAGATTTATGGCTAATTTCTATGCGAGAAATGAGAGGGAAGTGGAGGAGTTTGTTAAAAGGGGAGAGGAGATTGCAGATCTTGGGGAGAGGTTGAAAGATAAGGTTGGGACTTACAGTAAGGGTATGGTGAGAAAGTTACTGTTAGCAAGAACATTGATGATTAAGCCTACTCTTGCTATATTAGACGAACCTACATCCGGGTTAGACGTAATAAACTCTTTAGAGGTCAGAGAGATTATAAAGAATTTTGTGAGAGAAGGGGTTTCTGTCCTACTCTCTTCGCATAATATGCTGGAGATAGAATTCTTGTCTGATAGGGTAGCTATTATAGATAATGGTGTGATTTTAGAAACTGGTACCCCTCAAGAACTGAAGGATAAGTACTCTTCACGGAATCTTGAGGAGGTATTTAGGAGGATAGTAGGATGAAGAAGTTTGCCAATCTTTTGAAAAAAGAGATAAAAGAATTAATTACACGTCAGCTTATAGCATCTCTAATTCTTACCCTTGTACTCTTCTATTTTATAGGAAATATAGCAAGATCTGAGATGGGTAAGGTCCAAGGAGTTAAGGATATATACGTTCTTGACCTTGATGAATCAGATCTCTCTGGAGAAATATTGAGGAATCTTGCCTTTGCAAATTTCAGAATAAACCAGGTTAGCCTCAGAGATAAAGATCTTGCAATTGACCTGGTAAGAAAGGATAGTAAAATATCACTTCTATTAATTATCCCTAAGGGTTTTGCTTCGTCAGTTTCAAGTTTCCAGCCAAAGGAGATAGAGACTTATTCTTTTATCCGTAGTTTCTCTATGAGTTCTTCTATAAACTCTGAGATACTCAATCAGATAATAGTCTCAATAAATAATTACCTCTCAGATAATATACTGAAGACTAAACTCCCTGATCTTAGCCCTAAGATAATAAAAAATCCCATAAAGAATAGAAATTTTATAGTGGTTAAGGACAGAATAGCTGAAGGTTCTATAACTGATGTAAATAACTTTGTATACTCTCAATCCATCTTTGTACCAATTATACTTATGATGATAATAGTCTTTTCTTCTCAGATGGTCCTTTCAGCAATAGCTATGGAGAAGCAGGATAAGACTTTAGAGACACTCCTTACTGTTCCCATAAGTAGAAACCATATAGTTATAGCCAAGATGCTCGCCTCTGGCATAGTTGGATTGGTCTCTGCCGGGATATATATGGTTGGTTTTAGGTTTTATATGGGAGGTTTTATGGGGAATATCTCAAATGCCCAGGTTAATGAAGTTGTACAGAAACTGAATCTGAGATTTACAGCCGATAGTTATATACTTCTGGGCATCTCACTGTTTCTGGCAATACTGTGCGCATTGGCTCTGGCTACCATCCTTGGGGTTCTGACAGAGGATTTAAAAAGTGCTCAAAGCGCATCATTTCCATTGGTATTCCTGGTCTTAATACCATATTTTCTCACGATACTTTCAGATATAAACTCTCTTGAATTCCCATTAAAGGTTATGGTATTAGCCATACCATTTACTCATCCCTTCCTTGCCTCTCAGAATCTTATGTTTGGAAATTATGTGGTAGTTCTATATGGGATTCTGTATATGCTGGTTGTCTTTGTGATACTGGTCTTTATTGCCGGGAGGATCTTCTCTACCGATAGAGTTCTGACTATGAAATTGAGATTTGGAAAGAGGTTTAGATAATAATCATTCAAAATACTATTGTATGTTAAATTTCTTCTGATATAATTTATGGTAATTAAAAAATAAAAAGAGAGGAGGAGATGATATTATGAGTAGGCGATTTGTAGTTTCTCTGTTGGTTTTAGTGATGGCTCTCAGCCTGAGTCCAGCCTTTTCTGCTGTGAAGAACTCGGCAGGAAGAGTCTTACCCCCAGATGCTGCACCACTGGAGTACCAGGTCTTGAGGGTGATGAGCCAACCTGCCACCACACTAGACTGGTTCATAAGCGTTTATAAGAGGACAAATGAGGCAAACAACTACTTTGGGGAACCGCTAGTGAGACTGAATAAGAACTTTGAGATAGTCCCGGCAGCTGCCAAGAGTTGGAGCGTATCCAAGGATGGTCTTACTTGGACTTTCTATCTGGACAAGAATATAAAGTGGACAGATGGAACCCCATTAACAGCAGAAGATTTTGTCTTTAGCTTCCAGTTAGCAGCTGATCCAAAACATGGGTGGGACTTTGCCTGGTTCTACAGCCCAATAAAGAATTGGGACAAGGCAGTGAGAGGAGAGGTACCTCCTTCTGCAATTGGAGTAAAACAGGGTAAGGACCCGTATACTCTGGTGATAACTACTGAATACCCTGCACCATATCTTCCAATGATGATGCTTTACTCTACACCATTGAGCAAGAAGGCTTACGAGAAGTATGGCCCATACTATAATAATGATCCAAAGACATCTGTCTCTTGCGGACCCTATGTATTGGAAGAATGGACTAAGGATAAGCAGATAGTCTTCAGGATCAACAAGAACTATGGTGGTAGAGTAAAGCCATATCTAGAAAAGATTATAGTGACATTTGGAGATCCTGGAACATCGGCCTTTAAGGCATACCTGGCAGGTGAGATAGATATCTGTGGTTACAGTAATTCTCAGATATTTACCCCTGCAGATCTGGAGGTTATAGAGAAGGATCCAGAACTATCTAAGCAGTTCCATCAGGGTTTTGGAGATTTCAGGACATTCTACCTAGGCTTTGATTGTTATAATCCTCCGTTCAATGACCTTAGAGTCAGGAGAGCTTTTGCCCATGCCATTGATAAAGAGGCAATAGTCAATACTATTATCAAAAAACAAGGTATCGTAGCTTATGGATTCTTGATGCCAGGGTTCCCCGGTTCAAATCCTGAAGGCCTCAAAAATATCATTACCTATAATCCAGAACTAGCCAAAAAGTTACTTGCAGAGGCAGGTTATCCAGATGGAAAGGGATTCCCTGCTTTAGATATGTGGGTAAGGGCTGATCTTGCCTCTCCTACAGTTGTAGCTGCTGCCAATGCTATAGGGGCTATGTTAAAGAAGAACCTGGGCATTGATGTTAAGATTACAGTTAAAGAGACGAAGACATTTATGGATGCCCTTAACGCTCATAAGCTCCAGTTCTATCTGGTCTCCTATGGTATGGACTATCTGGATCAGTCCAATATGCTTGGTATCTGGGTATCTACAGGCAGACATGCCTGGAAGAATGATAGATTTGACAGGCTTGTAAAAGAAGCTTCTGCATTGCTCGATAAGAAGAAGAGAGATGAGATGTTTAAGGAAGCAGAAAAGATCCTAGTAGAGGATGTTGGTGGTATATTCCTCTGGCATCAGACACCAGGTGCTCTATGGAAACCATATGTAAAGGGCAAAGACCTCGAACCAGACAAGTATGGTATAACTGCTCTACACTGGCCCGGTATAGAGGGCGTAGGCACAACAATATTCAGTATCTATATATCAAAAGATGTATTGAAGTACAGGAAGTAGCTAGAGATCTATGATAGGATACATAATTAGAAGAATCCTAGGATTGGTTATTGTCATACTTCTAGCCTCAATGATAACGTTCTTTCTTATGCATGCCATCCCTGGTGGACCCTTTGATGAACTAAAGATGCCTCTACCGGCAGAGGTAAAGGCTCAGATATTAAAGAAGTATGGACTTGATAAACCCATCTGGGAACAATATTTGAGGTATATATGGAGAGCCCTTCATGGAGACTTTGGGGTTCCATTCCAGAGCCCAACAGAGACAGTTTTATCCCTGATAGCTAGGGTCTGGCCTGTAACATTACAGATAGGAGCTATCACTATACTGCTCTCATTTACTATCGGGATTCTTCTAGGTATCCTATCAGCTTTAAGGCAGAATACCTGGATAGATTATCTGGTAACTACTCTTGCCACATTAGGGACAACAGTCCCTAACTTTGTCATTGCGGTGTGGCTAATGTTAATCTTTAGTGTGACCCTAAGATGGCTTCCGACAGGAGGATGGGGTGAGCCAAAGCACCTCATCCTCCCTGTGCTTGCATATTTTTTAGCTCCTACCGCTGTTATAGCTAGATTTGTAAAGGTGAACTTTTTAGAGGAGTTAAGAAAAGACTATGTTAGGACTGCAAGGGCAAAGGGTCTTCCCGAAAGGACAGTTATTTTTAAACATGTATTTAGGAATGCCCTGGTTCCCATAATAACTCTTCTTGGTCCTATGATTCCAGACTTAGCCACCGGTTCAGTCTTTATAGAGGTTACATTTAGAGTTCCAGGATTGGGAAAATTCTTTTACACCAGCGCATTTAATAGGGATTATCCTATGATAGTAGCGATGATACTTCTGATAGCGGTTCTCTGGGGGATAACATATCTGATCACTGATATCGTATATGCACTGATAGACCCCAGGATTACCTTTACATAGAAGACTATGAGAGACGTAATAAGAGTCTATAAGAAGAATAAGCTTGCAGTTTTTGGCTTCTTTGTAATCACTATCATTGTTATACTCGCTATATTTGCCGATGTAGTCTCTCCTTATAAGTATGATGAGATAGATCTTATCAGTTTTTTACAACCCCCATCTTTTAAACATCCTTTCGGTACCGACAGTATTGGAAGGGACCTTATGACCCGTATAATATATGGTGCGAGGACGTCTCTTATAGTAGGATTTTCGGTCCAGATCATTGCAGTTGGAATTGGGGTTCCTCTTGGCCTTTTGGCTGGTTTTTATGGTGGTAAAGTTGACTATTGGATATCAAGACTGGTTGAGGTTATGACAGCATTTCCAGGGTTGTTATTCGCCATATTCCTTATGGTCTGGCTTGGAAATGGACTAATCAATATAATTATTGCCCTGGGGGTTACCAGTTGGGTTGGAATATGTAGAGTGACGAGGGCAAAGACGCTGGAGATAAAAGGAGAAACTTTTGTAGAGGCGGTAGAAGCTTTAGGTGCTTCTAATTCTTATATCCTGTTTAAAACGATCCTCCCCAATATTATCCGTCCTATAATAGTTATGGTAGGCTTAGGAATACCTCAGGCTATATTTGGAGAGGCGTCTTTGAGCTTCTTAGGATTTGGCATAAGTGATCCTATGCCAAGTTGGGGAAAGATGATACAGGAGAGTTTAGGTTACTTACAGGGTTATTGGTATATGGGGTTTTTCCCTACCCTTTCGCTAGCAATAACCGTCTTATGCTTTAACTTTGTTGCTGATGGTTTAAGAGACGCTTTAGACCCAAGGATGTATGGTAGAAGGGCCTAGGCATTTATTAAGACAGGAATTTTTCCACAATCTTTTCCAATTCTTCTAGACTCTTATACTCAATAGTAATTTTACCTCTGTCTGGAGCTTTAGGCTGTATCTTTACTTTAGTTTCTAAATAATTCTGCAATCTCTCTTCAAGCACCTTTATCTCTGGTATTTCGACCCTGTGGGTGGTTCTCCTTACCAGCTCCTCAGTATCCCTGACGGAGAGTTTCTCCTTTATAATTTTCTTTGCCAATCTCTTTTGTATGTCCTTATCTTCCAGACTTAAAAGGGCTCTAGCATGCCCGTATGTTAGATTACCCCTCTTTAACTCCTCTTGGATTTCGACAGGTAATTGAAGAAGTCTTAAAAGATTGGTTATCTCTGATCGACTGATGCCAAGCCTTTCTGCTAATTCCTCGTGGGTCATCTTATATCTTTCTATATAATTTCTAAAAGCCTTTGCCTTTTCTATGGGATTCAGGTCTTCTCTCTGGATATTTTCTATCAGTGATATCTCATAGGCTTCCTGGTCATCTGCCTCTATTATTATCGCTGGGATCTTATTTATTCCGATTAACTTTGCAGATTGGTATCTTCTCTCTCCAGCTACTATCTCATATTTGTCTCCCTTCTGTCTTAACAGTATTGGCTGAAGTATACCCTTCTTTTTTATCGATTCTGCTAATTCTCTGATACTTTCTTCATCTATCGATTCCCTTGGTTGTTCCGGATTGATGACAATATCTTCTATGTTTATCTCCTGAACAAAACTCTTTTCCTCAGACGGTATAAGAGCTGATAGACCTCTACCCAATCTCTTCATACTATTCATTCTGTACTAGCTCCCTGGCAAGCTCTTTGTAGGCAATGGCTCCAGAGGAGTTACTTGCATACTCAAAGATAGATTGAGAGAAACTTGGGGCTTCACTTAACCTTACATTCCTTGGGATTATTGTATTAAATACCTTATCCTTGAAGAACTTCTTTGCCTCTTCTAGTACCTGCTGAGCCAAGATGGTTCTGTTATACATAGTTAGGAGTACTCCTAGGATCTCTAGAGTAGGATTCAGCCCTTTCTTAATGAGTTCTATAGTCCTTAATAGCTGAGATATCCCTTCTAACGCATAGTATTCACACTGGAGAGGAATCAGAACGTACTGTGAGGCAGAAAGAGCATTTATAGTTAATAAGCCAAGGGATGGGGGACAATCTATAAGGATATAATCATAATCATCCGCTATGGGATTCAATACATTCTTTAATCTTAACTCTCTTAAAAAGGCTGATACTAGCTCTACTTCTGCTCCTGCGAGATCCAGATTTGAAGGGATAAGATCTATATTTTCTCTTATGGAATTATTACCATCTTTGAGAGGATATATAATATCTCTCACAGGTACATCATAGATTAAGGCTTCATATAAACTTGGCTTTATATTCCTTTCTCTCTTTACTCCACTGGTTGTATTCCCCTGGGGATCAGCATCAACCAGGAGTACCCTCTTCCCTAACTCGGAAAGGGCAAAACCCAAATTTATTACTGTGGTGGTCTTTCCTACTCCGCCTTTCTGGTTTGCTACTGCAATTATCCTTCCCATAATCTCCTATGTTTCACGTGAAACATAATTTAAAAGGTATTTTCTATAACCTTAGAAGATTTTATCATAAAGGCTGTATGAAAAGCAAATGCAGTTTATAGAAGCTATTTATTATAGAGCATAAATATCGTCTCCATAGTCTTTTCTGCTTCTTTAAGTGTTACTAATGGCTCTTTATCGTTTATGATACAGTCGATAAAGTGGTCTATCTGATTCTTCCAAAAATCCGAAGGTCCTATAGCTGGCTTTATGTATTTGGGTACCCCATCCTCTTTATAGATGATAAGCTCTTCATTATTGACCTTTAGAGAACCTTTTGTTCCATAAAGTTCTAATCCTATCTGCTCGAATCCTCTGGTTACACTACTCATAGATAATTGAGCGATACTGCCATCCTGAAAACTGATAGTCCCCAGAAATGTATCCTCGACCTCTGTATCGAAGAGTAAATTAAGAGGGGTTCCATTTGCAGATATTACCTTTTTACCAGAAATCCAAAGTATCGCATCTACGATATGGATACCATCCCTAAAGAGGGTACCTCCCCAGGCTTCTCTTTTTGATGTCTTCCATTTTGGATACTGGTTATAATCCTTGAAGGCAAGGTATTTTCCTATGATAAATATGATATCCCCTATCTCTCCATCCTCTATCACCTTCTTTGCCAGCCCAAATGTATCGCTGAATCTTAATGAATGGGCTACCATAACCTTGATGTTTAACCTCTCTGCCTTCTCTATGAGTTCTTCTATCTCTTCCCTGCTGGTAGCTACAGGTTTTTCCAGTAGTATTGGAATCTTATAATCCATAATCCTCAATGCTATATCTCTGTGGGTATGATGTGGGGTACATATACTTACAGCATTTATTCTTTCCGAGTTAAGCATATCCTCAAAGCTCTCATATGTTTTAAGACCTATCTTTTCCGCTAGATTTCTATTTGTCTCCAGAGGATCAGCTATTACGACCCTATTTACATTTGGGTTATTAATATAGTTCTGGGCATGGACCTTACCGATAAATCCATAGCCAATTACACCTATGTTAAGCATATGAAGTTTCCCTCCTACTGGTGAAAAATGATATTATTACTGCAATGATATTTAGAAATGCAAATGAGATGAATGCACCAAAAGTTCTCTCAGGAGTAGCCAGGAGATACCCGCTGGCTAGAAGGGATATAGCTACTCCCAATGCGTTGAATGTAAAGATGATTGCCATATAATTCGATCTATCCCTTAAACCTGCCATATCTGCTATCCATGCATTGGCATTTACAGATACCGTTGACACCTGAAAACCGAGAAGTGCACCAGAGATGATAAAAGCTATGGGAGACCTGGCTAATCCTAACATAAGGCTGGCTAGAGTTCCAGAGATGAAACTTATAACAAAGGAGAATCTTCTTCCAAATAAGTCGGAGATACCTCCTCCAATCTTACTGAAGATAGATTTTAACAGGTAAAAAGATATGGAAAGTGCTCCTATCCATGCCAGGCCTATCTCTCTACTTATAAGGATGCTGAACCCACTGTAAACTATTCCATACGAGAATGAGCTAATGAATAGAAGTATACTTACCATAAAGGTCTCCTTTGTCGCTATCTCTTTTAAAGACCTTAAAGATACCGATCTTGATACGACTATATTTTCAAATCTTACCTTGGATAAGAGTAAAAGTGCTATAACTGGGGGAATTCCTGCTAGAGAGAACATAACTTTCCCTCCGGAAATTGCCAGAACTCTATTGAGCCATAGGACCCCTATAGCAGTACCGAAACCCACGCCAGCGTATAGGGCTCCTACTGCTCTTCCATACCTTTCTGTAGTGGTATTATTCAGGAGTAACACAACTCCAGAGGTCCAGAAGAGAGCTGAGGAAAAACCAAGGACGGTTGTTGCCAGGAAAAAGTGCCATAATTTATTACCGATCGCAAAGATAAGGGCATAGATGGTATATCCCCCAATACCAATATAGACAACAGAGATCTGGCCCAGAAGATTTTCCAGCCTGTGTATGAGAAATCTTGAAGGGATCTGGGATATGTAGATAACTGCTATTACCAGACTGGCAATAACTGATGGATATCCCAGACCCCTAAGATATGGAACTATATAAGGCTGTGTGGCTCCTGATCCAAGGAAGAGGAGCCCACCTATAAGGAAATATAAGATCTCGTTCTTTATGCTACACCTCTCTTAATTCATCTACATTTTCCTTTATCTTGGATATTGCAGTAAGTATATCATCCATATCTTCCTTTGGTCCAAGTAAGATATTCTGGGACAGCCATATGCCCTCTTCGAAGCAGGCTTTTTCAGTTACAGGGAGATAAACATCTCTATAGTCCCTCTGTTTATAAGGCCAATCAAGAATAGCGGGGAACTTGTATAGAGGAACATATCCTGGGCTTGCCGGGATCCCTTCGGCGTTTAGTGCCTTTAGAAAAGTCTCTCTCTTTATCCCATTAAATTCCTCTTTATTGTATCTGAATATAAAGAGGTGATATGCATGCCTTGTGACTCCTGCATCTGGAACAAGCGGTTCGACCCCACCTATCTTCTTCAGACCTTCTGCGAGATACCTGGCATTTTCCTCCCTCTTTTTCATCTGTTCCTCTATTCTTTCCATCTGAACAAGCAGTATTGCTGCCTGAAACTCTGTCATTCTATAGTTCCAGCCAA
Source organism: uncultured bacterium (assembly GCA_964655195.1). Lineage (GTDB taxonomy): Bacteria > DUMJ01 > DUMJ01 > DUMJ01 > DUMJ01 > DUMJ01. The sequence continues at coordinate 3,672 of CAZZLK010000049.1, read as the reverse complement.
GTATAGGATGATCATACCATCCACCCTCTTTTACCCTACCTACATTCATAAGAGACCATGCCATATCAGCAAACTTCTTATTATTTGTAGTTATTATTCCACCTTCGCCAGCATTTATATTCTTTGAAGCCTGAAAACTGAAAGATGCCATATCCCCAATAGAACCAACCTTCTTGCCTCTCCATTCTGCTCCATGAGCCTGTGCTGCATCCTCTATAACAAGGAGGTTATACTTTTTTGCTATCCTCATTATCTCATCCATATTTGCTGGACAGCCACCTATATGGACAGCAATAATCGCCTTTGTCTTTGTGGTTATAGCCTGCTCTATCTGTTTTGGATCTATGTTGTAAGTGTTGGGGTCTATGTCTACAAACACAGGATCAGCACCAACCAGTATGCAGGCACTGGCAGTAGCTATAAATGTATAGGCAGGGACTATGACTTCATCCCCTTTCCCTATATTCATAGCCCTTAAGGCTATCTCCAGTGCTGCCGTTCCATTTACACAGGTAACACCATAATTTGCACCTACGAACTTGCTGAATTTCTCCTCAAATTCCTCATTCTTCTTGCCTGTAATTCTACCCCAGTGACCACTTCTGAGGACTTCTATCAATGCCTTTTCTTCTCTCTCATCGAAAATAGGCCATCTTGTAAATGGCTTAGTTCTTACAGGATTTCCACCTTTAACAGCAAGTTTCATAATTTAATCCTCCCATCCAATCTCTTTTAATGTATTTCTTAACCAATCCAGACCTTTCTTGAGACCAATCTTAGGGTCCTCAACCCCCTCGTACTCTATACATAGGGGGTTCTTATATCCATTCTTCTTGAGTTCTTCTAGGAATAACCTCAGGTTTATCTCCCCTTCTCCAAGTGCCAGTGAGAGATACTTATCCTTGATACCGTTCTTCGCGCTTCCATCTTTTAGATGGGTATGAACAGTATAAGGAGCAACCAGTCTGAAGAATTCTTCTATGTCTTTTAGGTTATTTCCATACCAGTAGTAGTTTGAAGTATCTACCGTGAGCCTTAAGTATTCTGACCCTACCCCTTCCAGTATCTCTAGCTCTACTCTGGCATCATTTGTAAGATCTCCATGGTTCTCCAATCCCAGTATTATTCCTAGCTTCTCTGCCCTCTTTACCATCTCCCTGAAACCCTCTATTATAAGTTTTATCGCATCCTTCCTATTTATCCCTTCTTTTGGCTCACCACCAAAAGCCCTGACGACCTTGGCAGAGACCTCCCTGGCTAGTCTACAGGTATTTTCTAACTTTTCTATCTGTCTGGTTAATTCTTCAGTGTCTTTCTGAACAAAGTCATTATAACCGGAGACTGCAAATGGTTCTAGATTATACTTTTTCAGTAGTTCCTTTATCCTCGGTACATTTTCAGGAACTAATGGAAGACTATTCTTATGAACCCCGGGTGATGTGGAGATCTCTATGCCTTCAAAGCCAGTAGAACTGGCATACTCGAGAAATTCCTCAAACGTATATCTTCCCATCGATAAACCCAATGCTCCTATCTTAGGCATCTTTACCTCCTTTTAAGAGTTTTATCGAATTTTTATAATAGATATGAGATTTTTCCTCTTCTGTAAGCCCACTGCTCTCTACCATTCCGATGACAAAGACAGGATTTATCAGTGTAAAATCTGTGCCAAATAGCACCCGATCTAGGCCTACGGTATCTATACTCATCCTGACTTTATCTCTATCTGCATAGCTTGAGCAGGGCTCAACATATATGTTTGGATATGGCTTTACTATATCCAGACAATCGAACCATACATCCCCACCGGTATGTCCCATAATAAATCTTACATCGGGGAATTGCCTTGCTACTCTGGCAAGTTGGGTAGCCATAGATACACCCCATATATGGATAAGATATATGAGGTTACTCTTCGAAAAATGTTCGATGATCTCTATCGTCCTCTCATCTTCCAGATTAACCTTTGAGTAAGCTGGATGAAGCTTTATGCCGACAATCTTTTTGTTATCAAGATATCTATCTACCTCTTCTATGGATTCTTCCAGATAGTTTGGATTTAGAACCAGATATCCATAAAATCGCTCATCCTTCTCTAAGAACTCTACAAGCTCTCTATTTCCCTCTCTAAAGTCATATACTATAGCTTTAGAAGAGGAAAATATAGCCTTTGTGACATTGAACCTGTCTAAATATTCCTTAATCTGATCTACCCCGAAGTTATCCATTGCAAATGGCCAGGCACCATAATGACAGTGAACATCTATAATCATAGTTTTACCCCTATTATCCTTTCAAGATTCCTACTCAAGATCCCCTCTTTCTCCTCATCTGAAAGATAGCTTTTTTCTATAACACCCAGCGCTGTCTCAAAAGAGAGTAGTGGAGCCCCTGATCCAAAGACAATACGGTCAGTACCTGTATATTTTTTGAGATACTCCAACGCATCTGGACTGTTAAATAGGTGTGATTCTATGTATATATTTTCTACTTTTTTCATAACCGCTATAGCTTCTGAGAGGTTACTATAGTTGAATCCTGCAATTATAAATGGGCTCTTTATTTCTCTTGCCAGAAGGGAGATTTTTGTAAGCTCTCCATAGCCGGAAGTATGAATGATAATTGGTATGCTCTCCTTCTTTAAGATCTCAAGGGTCTCTCTAAATGGGGCAAAATCAATGACCCAGCTCTGTAATCTTGGAAAAAATGCTATGCCTAAAAATCCTTTCGACTTTAGTCCTTCCAGAAACTCTATCCCCTTGGGATAAGCTCTGGGGTCATATGTGGCTATCGGATATACATTGGTCTCATCTTTGAGTAGACTCAGTGTCTCCTCATTTCCCTCTGTAGCATCGTAGAATATACCTTTTAGAGATAGAGATAGGGCTTTAGCCTGGTGGGATTTCAGAATATTTTTCAGGATTTCTAAAGATGCATCGACCTTTCTGTAAGGATAGAAGCCAAAACAGGTGTTTATATCTATCATTATCCTAGATACCATCTCTCTATAGCCTCCCTTGCATCTTTTCCCGTAAAGACAACAGTCCTAGAGTCTAAAAGTGTAACTCCCTCTTTATTCCAGTATCTCTGGGCACTCTCCGCCAAGAGAAATTCTATCTTAAAACTTACGGGTCCGTCAACTTTTAAGGGCTTTATATCTTTGTGCCTCTCTACCGCTCTTTTTAATGCAGATCTTATATTTTCCTCCACCGTAGCTGGTGGAAGCATAACTGCAGAGGTCCTTGTGAGCCCATATTTGGTTATTACTGTCTCTACTCCACTTACCAGATTCTTTGCCTCAAGGCAAGCCTTGTCATCCCCGGAGACGAAAACTAAAGGGACACCCAAAGAGCCCGCATAAAAGGCAGAGATCCCTATCTCCCCCACCGGAATATCATTGATATATGCACATCTCCATGCCCTAGAGGACATAGTATGATCAAGGACCGCTCCTCTTGTCCCTGCCATAGCATGGGCACCTATAAGCATCAAGCCATCAAAATTTGATGTGAGCATCGTAAGATAATTGGGCCATGGAGAACCCATAATATACTTTGCCCCCGGAATAAGCTCTTCATAGACCAGGTTATAAGCCTGATTAGCACCATGGCCGTCTAGGACAATTATCTCCTCTACTCCGATATCATTCAATGTCTCAACGACTATATTTAC